>VBJD01000027.1 GCA_005887995.1 Chloroflexota bacterium | reverse complement strand
GTGCTGAAATGCGACCCTGTGAGCAGCCCGAAGAACACCGCCGGCCACATCTGGACGAAGAACGCGAAATGGCTCGACGGATTCGCCAAGTTCTTCGAGGCGATCGTCGGCGGTTTCTACAAGATCCCCGGCACCGGCTGGATCAAGACGCTCCTTCACGGCACGTGGCCGCTCGGGCATCCGCTCCATCCGGCGATCACGGACATCACCATCGGCGCGTACACCGCCGCGGTCGCGCTCGACGTCGCGGTCGCCGTGACGGGCGACCTCACCCTCACCCGTGCGGCGGACTTCGTCCTCGTCGTCGCCTTCATCTCATCGCTGATCGCGATCCTGTCCGGCTTCACCGACTGGCAGCACACCTTCGGCGAGGAGAAGCGGACCGGGATGCTGCACTCGCTGATCATGCTCAGCGTGTCCGTCCTGTTCCTCGTGTCGATCATCATGCGCGGCACGGCCCCGGATGCGCGCGGCGTTGCGATGTGGCTGTCAGGGATCGGCTGGGCGATCATGCTCGTCGGCGCGTTCTTCGGCGGCGAGCTGCCCTACGGGTACGGCACCGAGGTCAACCGTCAGGCCTGGAATGAGCACCCGGGGAAGTGGACGAAGCTCGACGTCGCGGCTCGCGGCCTCGACGACCGCAAACCCGTCGTCGGCAAGGCGAAGGACTTGGCCGTCTTCGTCGTGAAGCTCGACGGCGCGATCTACGCGATCGCCAACAAGTGCACGCACGCCGGCGGTCCGCTCAACGAGGGCAAGTGGGTGGGGAACGCCCGCTGCGAGATCCAGTGTCCGTGGCACGGGTCGCGGTTCTGCGTGAAGGACGGCGGCGTGCGCGCCGGACCTGCGACGTTCCCCGAGCCGCGCTTCGAGACGCGCGTGACCGAGAGCGGCTTCGTGGAGATCCGCGCGAAGGACTAGCCCTCGCCGCGGGCGCCTCCGTCGCGCAGCGCGTAGCGCGCGAAGAGGTACTCGTCCGCGAGCTTCAGCGACAGGAGCTTTCCGCGCGGCGATCCGCTCGGCGTGAACGCGGTGCCTTCGACGAGCGCGAGCCGGCGTTTGTCGCGTGATCGGCCAGCCAGACGCGGCGCGATCGTGAGGAAGAGCTCGTCGATCACACCGTCCTGGAGGAACTGACCGAAGAGCGTCGGCCCGCCCTCGGTGAGGATCCGTCCGCCGGCGCTCTCGCGCACGGCGAGGTCGATGAGCGCGCGCGGACGGAGCGGCCCGCTGTCGCCAACGATCTCCGCACGCGCGTTCGGCAGCGAGCCGGCGCGGCGCGCGCCCTCGCGCGTCGTCGCGATGACCACCGGCGCCTCCCCGCGAAACACCGGGAGCGACGCGTCGGCTTCGCCCGACGAGGTCACGAGGATCGTCGTCGGATGCGGCCGCAGGTGGAGCCGCGCACGGAGGTCCGCGAAGTCGTCGGCGAGATCGGGCGCGACGCTCGCCGCGGTCCAGACGCCGGGCTCCTTGCGCAGCGTGCCCGCGCCGACGATCACCGCGTCCGCCGCCGCGCGGAGCAAGGCGAGCATGAAGCGGTCCGCGGCGTGCCCCGCGCTCACCTCGCGCGCGCGCTCGATCCCCGGCTCGTCGTACGAGACGATGCCGTCGACGCTGCTCACGAAGTTCGCGAACACGCACGGCGAGCGCTTCGGAAAGCGCAGCTCTCCGCCGTACCGTTCGACGAGCGCGCGTGACATCGGGAGCGCGACACCGGTGTCGCGCTCGAGCAGCGTCGCGAGCACCTACGTCGCGCGGGAGCCGGACAGGTGGAAGAACTCGTCACGCAGGTGCGCGTTCTTTGTGTACTCGCCGCGCCACACCGCGGTACGGGTCCGCGGATGGAGCTCGCGAACCCCGCGCATTTGGGTGCAGAGATGGTGCGCCTCGAGATGCACGGCCACGCCATGCGCCTTGATGAGCGACTGCAGCGTGTCGGCGATCTCGTCGCCCATCCGCTCCTGCACGGTGAAGCGCTTCGCCCATACGCGAACGAGCCGCGTGAGCTTGCTGATGCCGATGATCTCCTCGTGCGCGATGTAGCCGACGTACGCGTTGCCGAAGAACGGGAACGCGTGGTGCTCGCACAGCGCGAAGAACGGGATCGGCCCTTCGACGATCTGGTTGATCTCGCAACTCGCTCCGCCCTTGCACTCGGTCGGGAACGCGGTGAGCAGCTTGGGGTCGCCCTCGTAGCCCTCGGTCGCGTCGTAGAGCGCGCGCACGAAGCGCTTCGGCGTGTCGCGCGTCCCCGGCGTGTCGGTGCGCATGCCGAACGCCGTGAAGATCTCGCGCATGTAGTTCTCGAAATTCGCCCACTGCTCGGTCGAGAGCTCGCGGTGTTCGACGAGCTCCGGGCGGCGGACCTCCTCGTCGTCGCGCGGCAGGTGCACGTGCGCTAGCTCAGTCATTGCCTCTCCTCTCGGACGGTCATCATTAGCCCGAACCGTGATCGAGCTTCTCCTGTTCCGCACGGGCGCCGTCGACATCGCGCGCTCCGCGTTCGCCCCCTGGCTCGACGGCGCGGCTCGCGAGGAGCGCGTGCTGGCCCCGGTATGGTCCGCGCTGCTCCGCACGCCGGACGGAAACATCCTCTTCGACACAGGTCTACATCCGGTGCACGTGGTACGCCCGGACGCGACGTTCGGACCCGGGGGCAGGGGCCCCCGTTCAGCGAGCGGAGCGAGCGTGAGCGGCCTGAATGTGGTCATGAAGGACGAGGACGCGGTCGTCGCGCGCCTCGCCGCGCTCGGGGTGCGTCCCGACGACGTCGCGATCGTCGTGAACAGCCATCTCCACTTCGATCATGCCGGCAACAACGGCGCGTTCCCGAGGGCGACGTTCATCGCGCAGGCCGATCATCTCGCCTTCGCGAAGGGCAAACCCAACTTCCCGGGCGTGTACTGGGATATCCCGGAGCTCACGTACGTTCCCGTCGCGGGACGTTCGAAGGTCGCACGCGGCGTCGAGGTCGTGCCGACGCCGGGACATGCGCCCGGACATCAATCGCTCGTCGTCGATCTCGCGGAGACCGGTCGCGTCGTCCTGACCGGCGACGCGGCGTTCACGCGCGCGAACCTCGAGCGCGGCGAGATCCCGGCGATGGATCAGGTCGCGGCGAAGGAGTCGCTCGCGCTCATCCGCTCGCTCGCGAACGGCGACGTCTCGCGGATCTTCACCTCTCACGATGCCGACGCGTGGGCGACGTGGCGCCACGCTCCCGATGCCTACCGCTGACGCGGACGCCGCGACGCGCTACGACGTCGCGGTCATCGGCGCGGGCATCCTCGGGCTCGCGACCGCGCGCGAGCTCGCGCGTCGCGGCGAGCGGCGCATCCTCGTCATCGACAAGGAGCGCACGCAGGCGACGCACCAGACGGGCCACAACAGCGGCGTCATCCACTCCGGCCTCTACTACACGCCGGGATCGGCGAAGGCGAGGCTGTGCGTCGCGGGCCGGCACCTGCTGCTCGAGTTCTGCAACGAGCAGGACATCGCCCACGACATCTGCGGCAAGCTCGTCGTGGCGGTCGAGGAGAGTGAGCTCGCCGAGCTGCAGACGCTGTACGAACGCGGTATCGCCAATGGCCTGCGCGGTCTCCGCCTCGTCGACGCGCAGGAGATCCGCGAGATCGAGCCGGCGGTGCGCGGGCTGCGCGCGATCTGGGTGCCCGAGGCGGGGATCGTGAACTACCGCGATGTCGCGCTCGCGATCGCGCGCGACACGCCCGGTGTGACGTTCGGACTCGGCGCACGCGTCATCGGTCTGCGCGTCACGAGCAGCGAGGTCGAGATCCAGACGACCGGCGGCACCGCGCGTGCGGAAAATGTCATCGCCTGCGCCGGGCTCCACTCCGATCGGATCGCGCGAATGACCGGTGCGGCACCGGAGCCGCGCATCATCCCGTTCCGCGGCGACTATTGGGTGCTCAAACCGGAACGGCGAGGCCTGATCCGCGGGCTCGTCTACCCCGTGCCTGACTCGCGGTTCCCGTTCCTCGGCATCCACTTCACGCGGCGCATCGAAGGACCGGTGTGGTGCGGACCGAACGCGGTGCTCGCCTTCGCGCGCGAGGGCTACCGGCGCCGCGACGTCGACCTCGGCGATCTCGCCGAGGCCGTGGGCTATGGCGGCTTCCGCGCGCTCGCCGCAAAGTACTGGCGCACCGGTCTCGCGGAGCTCGCGCGGGACCTGAGCAAGCGTCTCTTCCTCGATGCGCTTCGGCGCTACGTTCCCGAGCTGACTGCGAACGATCTGCTACCCGGCCCATCCGGTGTGCGCGCGCAGGCGATCGATCGTGAAGGGCGGCTGGTCGACGATTTCGCGTTCGACACCGCGGAACGCGTGCTCAATGTGCGAAACGCTCCGTCGCCGGCCGCGACGTCGTCACTCGCGCTCGCGAAGGAATTCGTCGACCGGCTCGAGCGGATGCGAAGCGGTATGCCCGCGCCGGCGTGATCGGCCCCGCGCTCATCCTGCTCGCCGGCGGCCACTCCACGCGCATGGGCCAGCCCAAGCACGAGCTCCCAGTGGGCGACAAGACCTTGTTGGAGTGGCAGCTCGCGAGGCTGCGGCGCTTCTTCGGAGAGACCATCGTCGTCGGCGCAGCCGCACCGGCCGACGCGCGAAGCGTCGCGGATGATCGCGCGAACTCGGGGCCCCTGGCGGGTATCGAGGCGGGCCTCAAAGCACTGCGCACGGATGATCGCGCGTTCGTGCTCGCGTGCGACATGCCTCGCGTCAGTCCCAGCCTCGCCGCGCTTCTCATTCGCCTCAGCACCGGACATGAGGCGGCCGTCCCTCGCGTTGGTGGCATCGCCCAGCCGACCTGTGCGGTCTATGGGCGTTCGGCGCGGCCCAAGATCTCGGCGTTTCTCGACTCCGGCAGCCGTCGCCTCACGCTCGCCCTCGATCGACTCGACGTGCGGTACGTGGACGACGACGAGCTGCGAGCGGAGGGTTACGACCATCGAGAGTTCGCGGATCTCGACACTCCAGCCGATTACCAGGCGTTCCTCGCGGAGATGCGCTCCTAACATCGGCGTATGACCCGAGCTTCGTCGCGTCCGGTTCGCATCGGTCGATACGACGCAGGCGAATGGCACGCGACCGGCGATGAGGTCGCTGCCGAGGAGCCATTGCAGCTGCTGCTCGATGGCGAGCCGCTCTCGGTCATCATGCGCACACCGGGGAACGACATCGAGCTCGCACTCGGGCTCCTTCATGCCGAGCGCGTCATCATCTCGCTCCGCGACGTCGCGTCGCTGCGCATCTCGGCCGAGGCGCACGAGACCGAGGCCAAGATCGCCGTGCGCGATGACTTGCTCGAGTCGAACGCCGTCGACGTGCATCTGCGCACGACCGCAGCGCGCCGGCCGCGGCGGTCGTTCCTTTCGAGCTCTGCTTGCGGCGTTTGCGGCGCGACGACGATGGACGATCTCGCGCACGACCACGCACCGCTGCGACCCGGCCCGATCGTCGACGCGAAGACGCTGCCACCGCTCGCCGATCGGCTGCGCGAGCAGCAGCGCCTCTTCGAGCGCACCGGCGGCCTCCACGCGGCCGGTCTCTTCAGCGCGAGCGGGGAGCTCATAACGCTCCGCGAGGACATCGGCCGGCACAACGCTGTCGACAAGGTGGTCGGCCGCGCGCTGCTCGATGGAACGGCGCCGATCTCGGGTGCGCTCCTCGCGGTGAGCGGCCGCGCCGGGTACGAGGTCGTGCAGAAGGCGATCGCGGCCGGCATCCCGATCCTCGTTGCGGTCGGCGCGCCGTCGACGCTCGCCGTCGCGACCGCCGTGCGCTTCGGCCTCACGCTCGTGGGTTTCATGCGCGGTGAGCGCTTCAATGTGTACAGCGCGCCGGAGCGCGTGCGCGGCGCGAGGCTCGATTGAGGCTCGACCACGTGAAGTGGTTCATCGATCCGTCTCGCTATCCCACCGACTACGCGTTGCTCGTCTCACCGCCCGTGATCGCGGGGTTCGCGTTCGCACTCGCGGCCGTGGCGCTCGCGTACGTCGTGCAACATCGCGCGCCCGAGCCACGTTGGGCGAAACAGCTCGAGCGTTACGCGGGCTTCGGTCCGCTCGCGCTCGGGGTGTTCGTCGGGGTCGCGCTGATGGCCGCGGCGCTCGAGGGTTTGCTGTTCGTCCCTTCGCTGCGCGTGACCGCGGACGCGGAAGGCGCGGGGCTGCGGCTCGCGGAGTTCGCGATCGGCGCCGCGCTCGCCCTCGGAGCGGTCACACGGCCGGCGGCCGTCGGGCTCGCGCTCCTCGGTGCGATCGCGATGGTCCCGTTCTCTCTCGAGTCGATCCTCGAGCAGGTGCATCTGCTCGGCGCCGCGATCTGCCTCTTCGTCGTGGGGCGCGGGCCCATCGCGGTCGATGCGCTCTTTGGGCAACGCCGCGCGCTCGAGCACGACCGTGGCCCGCAGCTCGCGCTCGTGGTGCTGCGCATCGCGATGGGCTTCGGCATCGCGTACAACGCGCTGACCGAGAAGCTGCTCGATCCAGCGCTCTCCGTCGCGTTGCTTCAGCAACGGCCGGAGTTGAACGTGCTCCGTCAGGTCGAGGTCAGCGATCCGCAATTCGTCTATCTCGCCGGGCTCGTCGAGCTCGTCATCGGGGTGGTCATCATGTCCGGCCAGCTCACGCGCCCCGCGATGGCCGTAGGGGCGGTGCTTTTCACGATGACGCTGCCGCTATTCGGCTGGCTCGAGCTCCTGGGCCATCTGCCGTTCTACGGAATGATGCTCACGCTCTTCCTCGCGCCCTACCCCGGATCGCCGCGTGTCCGCGAACAACTGCGCGCGGGAAAGTTGGCGGCGTAGACCTGTCGTGGTCGGTGCGCCGTTCTGCGGCGGCGCTGCGCGAGGCGCGCAAGGCGGCAGTCCGCGACGAGCGTTTGCGCCCAGCCGGCCGTCGTACGGCTCGGCTTCGCCTTCGCCGGCTGCTTGGCGTGTGGCCTTCGGCCACGCCGCAGTAGCCAACAGCGAGGAGCGGAGTGCCGCCGAGAAGCGCCTCGCGCGGTGATGCCGCGGCCGGCGTAGCCAACAGCGAGGAGCGGAGGGCCGCCGAGAAGCGCCTCGGCGGTGCGCGCGATCAGACCCGTCGCGCGGTGATGCGCGTCGCTTAGCCGACCGCGATGTTCAGGTCCGAGCGGTCATCGTCCACATCGGGGTTGCGAAGAATATCGATGAGGCGAGGATCGTTCGGAAGAACGATGCCGGTAGCGCCGGCGTCGAGCGCGGCGCGGCGCATCGAGCGCCAGATGTCGCGGCTACTTGGGAACTGCGCGTGGATCCAGTTCTCCTGCAGCTCTTCCGCTTCGACGAAGCGACCACGCGCAAGACGCCTACAGGTCTCCTGTCCGACCGCGTACGGAGATCCGTATGGAGCGCCCTTCGCGACGAGCCGCACCCGCCACGTGACCGCCGCGAACGCGGCGAGCAGCACGTACGGATCGCCGTCGCTTGCGTCGACCCAAATGCCGTCGGCGCCCGCGGCCTCGACGGCGCGCGCGTCGGCGAAAAGCTCGCCGGGATCGGCCGACAAGGCGAAGCGCACTCCGATCCGGAGCTCGGCCTCTGTCTCAGGCACGCGCGTCTCCTGACCCGTCGCGCTCGAGCGCCTCGCGGACCTCGCGCACATACGCGGCGACGGTCGACGCATCCGCACCTTTCGCTGCGCGCAAACGCTCGGCCGCTACACCCGCCGTGAAGGATGCGAGGGGCGCGAAACTGCGCTCTCTGCTGTGCGCGACGACCCGCGCGAGCTGAAGGATCTCCTCGGCGACCGCCGGATCGAGGTCCGGCACGGCGATCGTCGCGCCGCGCTTGGCCGCCCCCTCGGTCCAGCGGCGTCCGAGCGCCGCGAAGAACTCGTTCACCGTTCGGAACGGTAGCGCGTCCGCGGCTTGACGCCGGACGTAGTGGGAGTAGAACGGAGGCCAGCCGATGACGGAACTGACGCGACGTCAGCTTCTGAAGGTGGGTGCCGGGTCTGCCGGCCTGGCTCTCGTACCGTTCAAGAACCCACTTGGCTTCGACCTCCGCGCGGCGAAGAAGATCCAGATGGACTTCCGCATCGCTGGAGCGAAGGAAGTCCACTCCCTCTGCCCGTATTGCGCGGTCGGCTGCGCGCTCATCGCCTACACGAAGGAATCGGGCGGGAAGACGCAGCTACTCCAGATCGAGGGCGACCCCGACAGCCCGGTGAACGAGGGCCGTCTCTGCCCGAAGGGCGCGACGGCGATGCAGCTCGCGACGAGTGCGCGGCGAGTCGGGAAGCCGATGTATCGCGCCCCCGGCTCGACGAAGTGGGAAGAGAAGAGCTGGGACTTCATGCTCGACAAGATCGCTCAGAACATCAAGGCGTCACGCGACAACACCTTCGTCGCGAAGGACGCTAACGGCAACACCGTGAACCGCACGGAGGGCATTGCCTTCGCCGGCGGCGCGGCGTTCTCGTCCGAGGAGGGGTACTTCGCCACCAAGGTCATGCGGACCTTGGGCGTCGTACATATCGAGCAACAAGCTCGGGTCTGACACGGTCCCACGGTGGTCAGTTTGGCCGCCACATTCGGACGAGGGGCAATGACGAATCACTGGCGTGACATCAAGCACGCCGACATGATCCTCATCAACGGCGCGAACCCCGCCGAGGCCCACCCGGTCGGATTCCAATGGTTCGTCAAGGCGAAGCTCGATCCGACGAAGGGTCCGGGCAGCGGCGGCGGCGCGAAGATCATCCACGCCGACCCGCGCTACACGCGGACATCCGCGCTCGCCGACAAGTACCTGCGCATCCGCACGGGCACCGATGTCGCGTACTTCGGCGGCCTCATCAACTACGTCCTGCAGAACAACCTGTATCACGACGAGTACGTGAAGAACTACACGAACGCCTCGTTCATCGTGAACAAGGACTTCACGTTCACCGACGGACTGTTCAGCGGGTACAACAAGGACGCGCGCACCTACGCGATCAACACCTGGGCGTATCAGACCGAGGGGGATCCGCTCGGCGGCGCACCGACTGGCACGACACAGGCGAAGGCGAAGCGCGACATGACGCTGCAGGACCCGCAAACGGTCTTCCAGCTGCTCAAGAAGCACTACAGCCGCTACACGCCGGAGATGGTCGAGAGCATCAGCGGGATCCCGAAAGCGGATTTCCTCGAGGTCGCGAAGATGGTCGGCGAGATGGGGCGGCCGGACAAGGTCATGACCATCGTGTATGCCGTCGGCCTCACGCATCACACGACGGGCGGCCAGCTCATCCGCTCCGGCGCGTTGCTCCAGCTCCTGCTTGGGAACATGGGTCGGCCCGGCGGCGGCATGAATGCCGAGCGCGGCCACGCGAACATCCAGGGCAACACCGACCACGCGATCTCGTGGGAGATCCTCCCGGGCTACCTGCGGATCCCCGCACCGGGTCAGAAGAACCTCGACGAGTACGTCGCCGCGAGCGCGCCGAAGAAGAGCGACCCGAACTCGTGGAACTTCTTCGGCACGAACTACAAGAACTTCATGGTGAGCCTGCTGAAGGGCTGGTACGGCAGCACGGCGACCGCGAGCAACGAGTACGCGTTCGACTTCATCCCCAAGCCCGCGGTGAACTCGTCGTGGATGTCGATCTACGACCAGGCGCTCAAGGGAAAAATGGAGGGGGTCATCCTCTCCGGTATGACCGCGACCTCGATCGGTCCGGACAGCAATCAGGTGCTACAGGCGCTCTCGAACCTGAAGTGGCTCGTGATCATGGACTCGCTCCCGACGACGAGCTCTGAGTTCTGGCGCGCGCCGGGAATGGACTCCGCGAAGATCAACACCGAGGTCTTCCTCCTCCCGATGACCCACTGGATCGAGAAGGACGGCTCGTTCGTGAACAGCGGCCGCTGGATGCAGTGGAAGGAGCAGGTCCTACCGCCGGAGGGCGAGTCGCGCCACGACCACTGGGCACTCGCCGACATCTACGACCGCGTGAAGACGCTCTACAAGCAGCAAGGCGGAAAGTTCCCCGAGCCGATGATGGCGCTCACGCTCGACTACAAGGATCCGAAGAAGCCTGAGCTCGACGAGATCGCGAAGGAGATCAACGGGAAGGACCTGACGACCGGGAAACAGATGGCGACCTTCGCGAACCTCAAGTCAGATGGCACGACGACCGCCGGGGACTGGATCTACACCGGCAGCTACACCGAGGATGGGAATCTCAGCAAGCGGCGGAACGGCATCGCCGACCCGCAGAAGAACGACCCGACGGGCATGGGCTTCTATCCGCAGTGGGCCTGGAGCTGGCCGCTCAACCGCCGCGTCATGTACAACCGCGCGTCGGCCGACCTCAACGGCAAGCCATGGGACGCGAAGCGTCCCGGCATCCAGTGGGACGGCTCGCGCTGGCAGGGCGACGTGCCCGACTACCCGGCGACTATGGACCCGAAGGATCCCGCGGCGTGGCTGCCGTTCATCATGAACGGCGAAGGCGTCGGTCGGCTCTTCTCGAACTCGATGGGCGATGGTCCGTTCCCGGAGCACTACGAGCCCGTCGAGTCGCCGATCGATAACCCGCTCCATCCGGCCAACTCGGCCGACCCGGTCGCGTTCCTCTACGACCAGGCGGCGGGAAGACCGAACCGGTTCGGCAAGGCCGATCAGTTCCCGTACGTCGCGACGAGCTACCGCCTCACCGAGCACGAGCACTACGTCACGCAGCACGTGCCGCTGCTCGTCGGCTTGCAGCCGCAGGCGTTCGTCGAGGTGCCGGAGGAGCTCGCCGCGGAGAAGGGGATCAAGAACGGCGACCGCGTGCGCGTCTCGAGCATGCGCGGCAAGCTCGAGGTCGCCGCGCTCGTCACCAAGCGTCTCGGACCGGTGACGCTCGCGGGCAACAAGAAGACGTACACGATCGGCATCCCGATCCACTGGGGCTTCGTCGGAGTGTCGGCAGAGCAGAATCCGAAGCTGTCGCAGTACTGGCTCGCGAACGCGCTCACGCCGTTCGTCGGAGACGTCGGGGCGAGGACGCCGGAGTTCAAGGCGTTCCTCGTGAACATCGAGAAGCTATGAGCACGGTCGCCGAGCGCACCTCCGTCTTCGCCGAGCGCAGGGCGCGCGCGAACGAGCTCGCCTCCCGTTTCGACTACGCGGCCGAACCGCTCCGCCTCGTCGCTGCGCTCGCGGACGCGCAAGAAGACGCGCACGAGCGCGCGCGAGCGGAACGTCCGGCCTTCGACGAGTTGCCGGCCTTCGTTGTGCGCGCATCGCTGCCCGGCGTGATGGAGGCGGCGATGGCCGCGGGTACGGAGAGCCTGCGCGAAGCCGTCCTCGTGCGCTTCCACGACGGTGACCTCGAGGCGATCGTTCGCGGCTGGCTCGCGGCTGATACGCAGGACGACACGGACACGTTCCTCGCGCGCGCCGCGACCTCGCCGGTGCTCGAGGCAGTGCCGGCGCTCGCTGAGCGTCTGCGTGGCGACGCGTCCGACGAGCGCCGCTGTCCCTCATGCGGCGGCCTGCCTCAGGTCGCGATCCACAGCGACACCGGTGAGGCGCTCCTCACCGGCCGCCGGCTCCTCGAGTGCTCGCGCTGCGCGACGCGCTGGGCATACCCGCGCATGACCTGCGTGAGCTGCCGCGAGACGGGCGGCGCGCGCCAGCCGATCCTCGCGGACGAGTCGCGCCTTCCGCACCTGCGGATCGACGCGTGCGATGTCTGCCGTGCGTACGTCGTGACCGTGGACATACGCAAGGAGCCGAAGGCGGTGCCGATGGTCGATGAGATCGTCGCGCTGCCGCTCGACCTCATCGCGTCGGAGCGCGGCTACACGAAGATCACGCGCAACGTGGCGGGGTTCTGAGATGGCGATAGAGGCGCGCCCCGTCGGGTTCTTCACTGACACGTCGATCTGCATCGGCTGCAAGGCCTGCGAGGTCGCATGCAAGGAGTGGAATCAGCTCGAGGGCAACCCGCCCTCGTTCACCGCCGACTCGTACGACAACACCGGCCAGCTCGACGCGCAGAACTGGCGGCACGTGCAGTTCGTCGAGATGTTGCCGAACGCGGACGGCACCGCATCGACGAACGGCAACGGCAAGGGCGCCGGTGGTGCTGCGGTGATCCCGACGCCGATCGCCGGTGGTCAGGCGTGGCTGATGATGTCCGACGTCTGCAAGCACTGCCAGCAGGCGTCGTGTCTAGAGGTGTGTCCGACGAACGCGATCGTCCGCACCGAGTTCGACACGGTGCTCATCCAGCAGAGCGTGTGCAACGGCTGCCGCGATTGCATCTCCGCCTGCCCGTACGGCGTCATCGGCTTCAACGAGAAGACCGGCACCGCGCAGAAGTGCACGCTCTGCTACGACCGCCTGCAGAACGGCATGCAGCCCGCGTGCGCGAAGGCGTGCCCGACCGAGTCGATCAAGTTCGGCTACCTCGATGACCTGCAGAAGGGCGCCGACCAGCGGCTCGCGGCGCTGCAGAAGGGCGGTTACACGAAAGCCAACCTCTACGGTCGCGACACATCGGTGTACGGCGGCCTCAACGCGTTCTTCCTCCTCATGGACAAGCCCGAGGTCTACAACCTCCCGAACGCCGAGAACGCGAAGCTGCCGAGCCGCAACAACCTGCCCGGCTACCTCGGTGGCGCGGTGACCGCGGTCGCCGGTCTTGTCGGCGGCATCCTCGCCTTCCGCTCCGCGCGCATGAGCGGCGCGGACCGCACACCACGCTGATGCCACCCTCCGAGCACTTCGCCGCGCCGCCGAACTGGGAATGGTGGATCCTCGGCTACTTCGTGCTCGGCGGCATCTCCGGTGGGTCGTACGCGATCGCGACGATCATCCGCATCTTCGGCGCGCCGGCGGATCAGCGCATCTCCCGCCTTGGGTACATCGTGAGCTTCATCGCGCTCATCCCGTGTCCGATCTTCCTCACCCTCGACCTGGGTCAGCCGCTGCGCTTCTGGCACATGCTCGTCGACACGAGCGAAGGCGCACTCGCCTTCAAGTACTGGTCGCCGATGTCGCTCGGGGCCTGGGCTCTCGTCATCTACGGCCTGTTCTCCTTCGTCTCGTTCCTCGGCGCGCTCGCCGAGGGCGGCACGCGCGCTCTCTCACCGTTCGCCGGATTTGTGCGCGGCACGCTCGGGAGCATCTGGGGCGCGATCGGAACGTTCTTCGGCCTCTTCATCGCCAGCTACACCGGCGTCCTGCTCGCCGTCTCGAATCAGGCGGTCTGGTCCGACGCCGGCTGGGTCCTCGGCGGGCTGTTCCTCGCCTCCGGTCTCACCGGATCGGCCGCGCTGCTGCTCGCGCTCCTTCGCTGGCGCGAGGTCGAGGCCGGCACCGCGGTGCGCCTCGAGATGGCGGACCGCAACTTCGCGATCCTCGAGGCGATCCTGGTCGTGCTGTTCGTCGTCTCGGTCGGGATCGCGGGCACGATCGGCAAGGTGCTCGGTATCTGGATCGTCCTCTGGATCCTCGTGATCCTCGGGTTGCTCGCGCCGTTCGCGGTGTCGCGCAGCGACGCCGCGCGACGCTGGCCGCCAGTCGCCGCGCCGGTGTTGTCGCTCCTCGGACTGCTCGCGCTGCGCGCGCTCATCATCTTCGGCCCGCAGAGCTAGCGCCGCGTTTCTAGGAACGCCACCAAATTCGCGAGTTCGTCCTTGCTCAGGATCGCCGCGTAGTCGGGCATCCCGGGGCCGCCGCTCGCGATGCGCGTGATGAGCCGATCCTCACTCAGCCGCGCCGCGACGTGCGTGAGGTCAGGACCGCGGCGGCCACCACTGCCGTCGATCATGTGACATGACCAGCAGCTGCGATCGATGAAGAGTCGCGCGCCCACGGCAGGCGCTCCGCTGAGGCCACCCGTGACCGACGCGGGCAGCAACGCGCCCTCGAGCCGGAGCGGCACCCAGTACGCCTGATAGCCGGCGAACGTGAGCGCGGTGTAGCCGCCGATGAACACGACGGCGGCCGTGAGCGCGAGCGGTCGCCGCAGCGGATGGCGCTGGCCGAATGGACGGGCGAACGGCAACAGGAAGAGGAAGGCCATGATGATCGCGGGGATCCCGATGATGAGCACCGCCTCGGCGCCCTTGGGCATGAGCGCGAGGATCGTGAAGTAGCCGATGAAGAACCAGTCCGGACGAGGATCGGCGACGACGATCGAAGGGTCCGGCGGCGCGCCGAGCTGCGGTGGCCCGACGACGAGCGCCAGCACGGTGACGACGCCGAGGACGATCGCCGCCGCGGCGGCGTCGCGCCATGCCGCGTACGGGAAGTAGGGCAGTCCGCGTTTGACGAGCGCCTCGTAGCGCTCCATGTACGCACGGTCGACCGGCTCATCGGCGCGCGGCGGCTCGGAGACGCCGCGCTTCACGACGAGGTACACGTGGAGGAGGACGAGCAGTGCGATCGCGCCGGGGACGACGAAGACATGCGTCGCGAACACGCGACTCACCGTCGCGCCGCTGACCGCGTAGCCGCCCACGATGAGCCGCGTGAGCGGGTCGCCGATGAGCGGCGTCCGCGCCGCCTGCTCGGCGCCGACCACGAGTGACCAGAACGCGTCCTGATCCCAGCGCAGTGTCTGTCCCGTGAAGGCCATGAGCAGCGTCGCCAGGAACAGCAACGAGCCCGAGAGCCAGTTGATCTCGCGCGGGAACTTGTACGCGCCCATGAGAAAGACGCGCGTGACGTGCGCGACGATGAGCAGCACCATCGCGCACGCGCCGAACCAGTGCACGCCGCGGATGAAGCGGCCGAGTGCCGCACTGTCGGTGATGAATTTCAATGAGTCGTAGGCGCTCTCGCTCGACGGGACGTACGTGATCGCGAGCGCGACGCCGCTCACCACCTGGATCACGAATGCCGTGAGGACGGAGATCCCGAGGACGTAGAACCATCCGACGCGGCCGTCGAGCGCGCGCGGGATCGGATGCGCGAGCAGCGGCCGAAGCGTGTCTTTTAGCTCGAGCCGGAGCTCGAGCCACCGCCACACCGTCCTCATTGCCGCAGTCGCGGAGTCGGGAGCAGCGGCCCGCGGACGAGGAGACGCTCGCCCTCGACGCGCCACTGCTTCTCGAAGAGCGGCTGCGTCGGCGGTCCAGACGCGACGCGGCCGTCCTCGTGAAAGACGCCGCCGTGGCACGGGCACATGAACAGGCGCGAGTCGGCGCGCCAGTCGACGGGACAGCCGAGATGCGTGCAGTTCTCCGCGAACACCTGGAACTCTGGCGCGCCTCCGGCCGGTGCGCGGCGCACCCAGATCGCGGTATCCGCGGCGCGTCCGGACCAGGGCAGCGGCTGCGGATCCTTGAACTTGACCGCCTTCACGCTCCCGCGCGGGAAGTCGGACACGCCGCCCACGTCGACGAACTCCTCTGACGCGCGCGCGAAGAGCGGCGCGATGAGATAACCGAGCGCGGGGAGGGCGAGGACGCTCGACACGACGCCGGCGAGCCCGACGGTGAGATAGGACAGGAAGCGGCGCCGCTCCACGTCAGTCCAGCGATCCGAGGTACGCGACGAGCGCGTCGAGCTCGGTGTCGCTGAGCGATACGTTCGGCATCAACACGCCCGGTTTGAAGTGCGCGGGATCGGCGAGCCACGCGCGGAGCGTGCCGGTGTTGTTCGGGAGCACACCTGCGCCGAGCAGCGAGCGCGATGCCAGATGTGTCAGATCCGGACCGACCTTCCCGTTCGCCGCCGAGCCTCGGATCGTGTGGCAGCTCGCGCACACGTGCATGTCGAAGATTCGCTCTCCCTCCGCGGCCACGCCGCTTCCCGTACGACGCGGCTCGCCCTGGCGCGCCAGCCATCGGTCGAAATCGGAGCGCGGCTCGGCGACGACCACCAGGCGCATCCACGCGTGCTGCACACCGCAGAACTCAGCGCACACGCCGTCGTACCGGCCGGCCTTCTCCGCGAGGAGCCACATACGGTTCGTCTGACTCGGAAGTGCGTCGGTCTTCCCCTGGAGATCCGGGACCCAGAAGCTGTGGATGACATCGGCGGAGATGAGGCGCAGCTCGATCCGCTCGCCGACCGGGATGTGCAGTTCGTTCGCGGTCGCGACGTCGCCGTAGCGGAATTCCCACCACCACTGATGGCCGATGACGTCGACGCTCACGGATGCGGCCGCCGGCGCGGCGAGCGCGGACGCGGCGAGCAGCGACGCGACGAGATACAGGGCGACGATCGCCGCAGGGACCGCGCCACCGACGACGAGAACCAGTCGCAGCCCGAGATCGCTCGCGAGGTCGATCGTCGGCGTGCGCGAAAGCGCGAGCGCGAGCGCGACGAGGACGACGACGCAGACGCTCGCCGCGAGGGCGAACGTGAGCACCAGGAACGGCGTGACCACCGAGGACGCCCCGCCCAGTCCGCTCACGCGCAGCCTCGAACGAACAGCAGTGCGAGCTCGCCGAGCGCGATGCCAACAAGGAGAACGGCCGCGCCCAATGCGCTTACTGAGGCGAGGAACGCACCGCCGGCCCCCAGATCGCTGCGGATGCGCCGCGTGACGAGCAGTGCGCCGACCGTCGCGATCAAGGCAGCGACGGTCACCAGATGCGATGCCACCGGCAATGCGATGCCTTTGAAACACGCGAGCGACGCGAGGAAGTACGCGAGGAGCAGCTGCGCGGCCCACGCGGTGATCGGCGTGGCGACGCAGAGCCAGAGGAGGCGATCGCGGTTCACCGCAGCACCTGCGCGGAGAGGTACAGCGCCGCGAAGATCGCGACCCATGCGCCGCCGACGAAGTGCCACCAGAGAGCGACGTTCTGGACAGCGAGGTGCCGGTCTCTGCTGAACTGACCCCGCAGTCCGCGTGCGACGAGCACGGCGACGAGCACGAGCGCGGAGACGACGTGCAGCCCGTGGAACGAGGTGATCGTGAAGAAGAGCGACCCATATGCGTTCGTCTGTGGCGCGAAGGTCTTCTGGAGGTATTCGAAGCCCTGCACGGTGAGGAAGGCCGCGCTCATCAGCCAACCCACCACGAGGCCGATGAGCAGACGCGTGCGGTCGCCACGCGCGATGGCCCGTTCGGCCCAGGCGATCGGCGCGCTGCTCCCGAGCAGGAGCGCTGATCCGATGAGCGGCATCAGGAGCTTTGGGCGCTCGATCTCGGGTGGGGGCCAAGACGCATTCGCGGCGAAGCCGAGGTAGAAGTAGCTCGCAAGCAGCGCGACGAACATCGTCGCGTCGGTGCCGACGAGAAGAGCGACTCCCCACCAGCCTGGCGCGCGACCGGGCTCGATCGCGCGTGGCGCGTCATCGATCGGCAGGTGCGCGCCCCTGACCTCGCGCGTGGGCCACAGCCACAGGACGACCGCCGCGATGACGAGCACGGCACCCAGCGCGACGACGACGAGGAACTTGAGGAGCAGACCGGCGAACAGCACGAAGAGCGCCGCCGCGGCCAGCGCCGGCGCGAGCGAGTCCATCGGCATGCGCAGATAGGTCTCGGCGCGCGCTTCGATGGGAGACGTCCCGAACGTCTGGCGCCGCGACGTCGCGAGGTCGGCCGGCTCGCTCGCTGTCCGCGGCGTCCGCTTGTCCCACAAGGGGTCGCGCGAGCGGACCATCGGGATGCGATCGAAGTTGTAGACGGGAGGCGGCGACGCGGTCGCCCACTCGAGCGTGTTGGACGCCCACGGGTCGGCGCCCGCGACATGGCCGCGCCGGCTCGCCCACGCCCAGTTCGCGATGAAGATGACCACGGACACCGCGATGAGGAACGACCCCGCGGTCGAGAGGAGATTCAGCGCGTCGAGCGCGCTCCCGCCCGGGTACGTGTACACGCGTCGCGGCATGCCGAGCATCCCGGCAATGTGCATCGGGAAGAACGCGAGGTTGAAGCCGACGAACATCGTCACGAAGTTGGCGACGCCGAGGCGCTCGTCGAGGAGCCGTCCGCTCATCTTCGGGAACCAGTAGTAGAAGGCGCCGAAGAGCGGGAACACCATCCCGCCAAAGAGCACGTAATGGAAGTGCGCCACGACAAAGTACGAGTCCGTCACCTGCCAGTCGAATGGCAGCGCACCGAGCATCACGCCGGTGAGCCCGCCAAGGAGGAAGAGGACGATGAAGCCCACGGCGAAGAGGAACGCGGTGGACCACAGCGCCCGGCCGGCCCAGATCGTCGCGATCCACGCGGCCATCTGAAGCCCGGCCGGGATCGCGATGAGCATGCTCGCCGCGCTGAAGAACCCGAGTGCCTGCACGGGAAGACCGACCGCGAACATGTGATGCGCCCACACGCCGAACCCGATCGCGATCGTCAGGACGCTCGCGAGCACGAGCGCCGGATAGCCCACGATCGGGCGCCGCACGAAGACCGGCAGGATCGACGACACCATCCCCGCCGCGGGCATGAAGATGATGTAGACGTCGGGATGGCCGAAGATCCAGAAGAGGTGCTGCCAGAGCAGCGGATTGCCACCGCCGGCGGGATCGTAGAAGTGCGTGCCGATGTAGCGATCGAGCTCGAGAAGGGCCGCGGCAACGGTGAGCGAGGGGATCGCGAAGACCATCGCGATCGCGGTGACGAGGATGTTCCACACGAAGAGCGGCATGCGATCCACGGACATGCCCGGGGCGCGCAGCTTCGCGATCGTGACGATGAAATTGATCCCGCCCACCGTCGTCGCGATGCCCAGGAAGATCAGCCCGAGCGACCAGAAGTCGATGCCGCTCTCAGGCGAGTAGGCCGGACCGCTGAGCGGCGTGTACGCGAACCAGCCGTTCTGCGGTAGCGATGAGGCCGGGAAGCTCAGGTACATGAGTAGACCGGCGAGCACGAAGACCCAGTAACCGAAGGCGTTGAGACGTGGGAACGCCATGTCGCGCGCGCCGATCATGAGCGGGACGAGGTAGTTGCCGAACCCGGAGAGCATGGGCGTCGCGAAGAGGAAGATCATCGTCGTCCCGTGCATCGTGAAGAGGCCGTCGTAGGTCGCTGGGTCGACGAGCGCCTGCCCGGGCAGCGCGAGCTGCGCTCGCATCACCAGTGCCTCGATCCCACCGAGGATGAAGAACACGAACGCCGTCGCGATGTAGCGCGCGCCGATCTTCTTGTGGTCGGTGGTCGTGACCCAGCCGGCCTCGTCGTGCGCGCTCTCCCAGACGCGCTCGAGTCCGCGCACGAGTGAGGGAACGCCGGCATCGGCGGCAAGCCGCACGGAGGGGAAGCATGCATCTGCCGCGCCGCGCCTATCCTCGACGCGCATATGAAGGCCACCGACCGTCTCGATGACATGCGTCGCAGGGCCGCGCTCGGCGGCGGCGAGGAGCGCATCCAACAGCAGCACGCGAAGGGCAAGCTCACGGCGCGCGAGCGTGTCGAGCTGCTCGTCGATGAGGGCTCGTTCGTCGAGATCGACGCGTTCGTCGTGGCGCGGCCCAGCGAGCTGGTCCGCGACGAGGAGCGCGTCATGGGCGACGGTGTCATCACGGGCTTCGGGCGGATCGACGGCCGCCTCGTCTACGTGTTCTCGCAAGATTTCACCGTCTTCGGCGGATCGCTCGCCGAGGCGCACGCCGGGAAGATCTGCAAGGTCATGGACCTCGCGGTGCGCAATGGTGCGCCGATCATCGGCCTCAACGACTCCGGCGGCGCGCGCATCCAGGAGGGCGTCGTCTCCC
Organism: Chloroflexota bacterium; assembly: GCA_005887995.1. Taxonomy (GTDB): domain Bacteria; phylum Chloroflexota; class Limnocylindria; order P2-11E; family P2-11E; genus CF-39. The sequence goes on along the minus strand of VBJD01000027.1, from coordinate 33,139 downwards.
TAGGTGGTTACGCCGACATCTTCCTGCGCAACGTCATGGCCTCGGGTGTCGTGCCGCAGATCTCCGCCATCCTCGGTCCGTGCGCCGGCGGCGCGGTGTACTCGCCGGCCATTACCGACTTCGTCGCGATGGTCCGCGATACCTCGTACATGTTCGTGACCGGTCCGAACGTCGTGAAGACGGTGACCCACGAAGATGTGACGTTCGAGGAGCTCGGCGGCGCCGACGTGCACGCGCGCAGGAGCGGTGTCGCGCACTTCGAGGCTGACGACGAGGTCGCCTGTCTCGCGCTCATCCGTCGTCTCATCAGCTACCTGCCGTCGAACAACCTCGACGCGCCGCCGACCGTCCCGACGGACGACCCCATCGATCGCGCGGACCGCGAGCTCGACTCGCTCGTGCCGGATGCGGCGACGAAGCCGTACGACATGCTCGATGTCCTCCGGCGCGTCGTGGATGACGGTGAGTTCCTTCAGGTCCACGAGGGCTGGGCGCAGAACATCATCTGCGCGTTCGCGCGCCTCGACGGCAAGAGTATCGGCGTGGTGGCCCAGCAGCCGACAGTGCTCGCGGGCGTGCTCGACATCGATGCCTCGACGAAGGCCGCGCGCTTCGTGCGTTTCTGCGATGCCTTCAACATCCCGCTCGCCACATTCGTCGACGTGCCCGGCTTTCTGCCTGGCACCGCGCAGGAGCACGGCGGCATCATCCGGAACGGCGCGAAGCTCCTCTACGCGTACGCCGAGGCGACCGTGCCAAAGCTCACGGTCATCACGCGAAAGGCGTACGGCGGTGCCTACGACGTCATGTCGAGCAAGCACATCCGCGGCGACTACAACGTCGCGTGGCCGAGCGCCGAGATCGCGGTCATGGGCCCGGAGGGCGCGGTGAACATCCTGTACCGCGACGAGCTCGAGAAAGCGAAGGATCCCGACACACGGCGCAAGCAGCTCGTCGCGCAGTACGTCGAGCGATTCGCGAACCCGTACGTCGCCGCGTCGCGCGGCTACCTCGACGACATCATCGAGCCGAGCCAGACCAGGCAGCGCCTGATCAACGCGCTACGCGCGCTCGCGGGCAAGCGGGACACCAACCCGAAGCGCAAACACGGCAACATCCCGCTCTAAAGGGAGGGCAGCGATGTACGGGACGATCGCGCGATTCAAGGTCCGGAAGGACAAGCTGCGCGACTTCTTCGCGCTCGGCAAGGAGTGGGACGATCGCGATCGCAAGCGCGCGATCGGCTACCTCGGCTCCGAGATCCTGTGGGAGGACAGGGAAGAGGGATGTGCCTGCCTTGTCGTGCGATTCACGAGCCGCGAGACGTACATGCAGAACGCGAACTCGCCGGAGCAGGACGCCTTCTACCAACGAATGCGCGCGTGCCTCGACGCCGACCCCGAATGGATCGACGGCGAGTACGGCCGCTGGGACGACGCCTACGCGCGGCCACCGCGATGGGCCGCAGGCGAGCGGTCCTGAGCTGACGGCCCCCTTCCGCAAGATCCTCGTCGCGAACCGCGGCGAGATCGCGGTCCGCGTCATCCGTGCCTGCCGCGATCTCGGGATGTCCGCCGTGGCGGTGTACAGCGATGCGGACCGCGATGCGCTCCACGTACGTCTCGCCGACGAGGCGTACCCCATCGGGCCCGCCGCGCCGCGCGAGAGCTACCTTGCGATCGACAAGCTCATCGAGGTCGCGCGCCGCTCATCCTGCGACGCGGTGCATCCCGGCTACGGATTTCTCTCAGAGAACGCGAACTTCGCGAAGGCGGTCGCCGAGGCGGGAATGGCCTTCGTGGGGCCGCCAGCCGACGTGCAGCGGCTGCTCGGCGACAAGATCCGCGCGCGGCGACTCGCCGCCGAGGCTGGCGTCCCGATCGCCGAGGGCACGAACGAACCGCTCCGCGATCTGAGTGGCGCCCGCGAGGCCACGCGCCGCATCGGTTTCCCGCTGATGCTCAAGGCCGCGGGTGGCGGCGGTGGCAAGGGTATGCGCGTCGTGCGCGATGAGGCGGAGCTCGATGCGGCGTGGCGGCTCGCGTCGGGCGAGGCGGCAGGTGCGTTCGGCGACGCGTCGCTCTTCGTCGAGCGGCTCGTCGAGAACGCGCGTCACGTCGAGATGCAGATCCTCGCCGACGCGCACGGGGCAGTCGTCTGGCTCGGCGAACGCGACTGCTCCGTGCAGCGGCGTCATCAGAAGATGATCGAGGAGTCGCCGGGCCCGGCGGTCGACGATGCGCTGCGCGCGCGTCTCGGCGACGCGGCGGTGCGCATCGCCCGCGCGGCGCAGTATCGCAACGCCGGCACCGTGGAGTTCCTCGTCGATCGCACGGGTGCCTTCCACTTCCTCGAGGTGAACACGCGCCTTCAGGTCGAACACCCGGTGACTGAAGCCGTGACCGGACTCGATCTCGTCGCGCTGCAGTTCCAGGTCGCCGCGGGTGAGCGCGTTCCGTTCGCGCAGGGCGACGTCACGCGGAGGGGCGCGGCCGTCGAGCTACGCGTCACCGCGGAAGATGCGCGCGCTGGCTTCGTGCCGTCCAGCGGCGTGATCGAGCTCCTGCGATTGCCGTCGGGACCCGGCGTGCGCGTCGATCACGCGCTCTTCGAAGGCGCGCGCATCCCGACGGAGTACGACCCGCTGCTCGCAAAGATCATCGTCTCCGGGCGGGACCGCGCGGAGGCGATCGCGCGCGCGCGCCGGGCAGTGAACGAGACGATCGTGGCCGGGCTGCTGACAAGCCTCTCGTTCCACGCGCACGTCCTGCGCGATCCGGATTTCCTCGCGGGGCGCTACGACACGGGCTACGTCGCCTCGCACTGGGACGGGCGCGCATCGCCTGAGCTCGAGCCGAGCGCCGCGACCGCGGCGGCGATCGCCGCTGTGCTCGCCCGCCGGCGCCCACAGGTCGCGCACGGCAACGGCGTCGCGACCGCGTGGCAGCTTGCCGCGCGAGAGGATGCGCTGCGATGAGGTACGAGGTGGCTGTCGCGGACCGCGACTTCATCGTCGACGTCGACGCGTCGGGCCGCTTCCTCATCGGCGGCGAAGCGGTGGCCGCGACGGCCGACGAGGTGGTGCGCGGACGTCAGTGGCGGATCGCCATCGACGGCCGCACTCACGAGGTGACCGTCCTCACATGGGATCCGATGCGACTGCTCGTCGACGGCACAGAGACCGCGGCATCCGCGATCGACGAGCGCGCGCTCGCGATGTCGCCGAATGCCCGTGCGCAGGCGAGCGGGCGCCGCGAGCTGCGCGCGCCGATGCCCGGCCTGCTCCGCGCGGTGCACGTGCGCGAAGGGGACGTCGTCGATCGCGACGCACCCATCGTGACGCTCGAGGCGATGAAGATGGAGAACGAGATCCGAGCGCCGGCGCGTGCGCGCGTGACGAAGCTCGCGGCGCGCGCGGGCACGAAGGTCGAGGGCGGCGCCCTGCTCGTCGTGCTCAGCGAGGTCGACTGACGTGAGGCGGCACCGCCGACTCATCGTCGGGGGCGCGATCCTGCTCCTCGTCGTCGGCACGGTCCTCACGACGTTCGGCCTCGCGTTCCTACGACCGCTGCCGACGGTCGATGGCGATGAGCGTTTGCTCGGACTGCACGAGCGTGCCGAGGTGCTTCGCGATGGGTTCGGAGTGCCGCACATCTTCGCGAACGACATGCACGACCTCGCCTTCCTTCAGGGCTACGTCACGGCGCAGGACCGCCTCTGGCAGATGGACATCTACCGGCGCGCCGCCACCGGACGTCTGGCCGAGGTGCTCGGTGATCCGGGACTCGAATCGGACAAGCTCCTACGCACCATCGGGCTCGCACGTGCGGCCGCGCTCGACCTCACGGTCATGACGGGCGAGACGCGTGCGCTCATCGAGGCCTACGCCGATGGCGTCAACAAGTTCCTCGAGCAGCACGGCGAGAGCCTGCCGGTCGAATTCCTCGTCCTCGGATACAAGCCCGAGCCGTGGACCCCGCTCGACACCGTCGCACTGTCGAAGCTCCAGCTCTACGACGCAGCGGGCAACTACCCGCAGGAGCTGCTGCGGGCGGGCATCGCCGAGCACCTGGGGCTCGACGCGCTTCCCACGCTCATGCCCGACCCGGGAGTGAGCGTCGCGTACGACCGTGCGGCCTGGGACGAGGTGGCAGCGGATGTGAGCCCGAGCAGCGTGCCGGGGCTTGCCTCGCTGCGCTCCGTGCTCGCCGGTGCCGGCGACGGCCTGGGCTCGAACTGCTGGGCGCTCGCGGGCGCGAAGACGACGAGCGCCAAGCCCCTCCTCGCGGGCGATCCACACCTGCCGGTGCGCAATCCGTCGATCTGGTACGAGATCGGTCTTAGCGCAGCGGACCTCTCGCTCATCGGCTTCTCGATCCCCGGTGTCCCCGGTGTCGTCATCGGTCACAACGACCACATCGCCTGGAGCTTCACGTACGCGTTGGCGGACACCGAGGATCTCTTCGTCGAGCACCAGGATCCGACCGATCTGCGGCGCTTCGAATTCCAGGGTCGCTTCGAGCCGGCGACGTTCGTGCGCGAGACGATCAAGATCAAAGGCAAGGCCGAGCCGTTCCTGCTCGACGTCACGATCACGCGGCACGGCCCGATCCTTACGCCGGTCCTGCAGGGTCAGAAGGCGCAGTTCGCGCTGCGCTGGACCGCGCTCGATGCGACGAAGACCCTCGACGCGGTGCTCGGGATGAACCGCGCGCGCAGCTTCGAGGAGTTCCGCAGAGCCGCGGCCGATTTCAGCGGAGCCACACTCTCAGCGTGCTACGCGGACACGGCGGGGCATGTCGGCTACCTGCTCGTCGGCCGACTGCCGGATCGCCCCGGCGACGGTCGCATGCCGCTCGCCGGTTGGACCGGCGCGAATGAGTGGCGTGGCCTTCTCCCCGCGGACGCGAATCCGTTCGTGCTCGATCCGACCGACGGCGTGATCCTCAGCGCGAACAACCGTCCGGTGAAGTCGGCGACGGACGCCGGATACATGGGCGAATGGGATCCCGGATTCCGCTACGCGTATCTGCGGTCGGTGCTCGACCAGACGCGCGGCGCGGACATCGTGGCGATGAGCCGACTGCAGAACGACTACACCTCGCTTCCGGTGCAGCGGTACCGCGACGCGATCGTCGCGTCGCGGCCCACGACCGCCCTCGGTCAACAGCTGCAGGGCATCGTGCAGAAGTGGGACGGCTCGCTGGGCGTCGATTCGACAGGCGCCGCGATCTACGAGGCGTGGCTCGGCCAGATGTCGCGCCTCGTGTTCGCCGACAAGCTCGGACCAGCCCTTTACGACGACTACGCGTCGAACGGCCGCATGACGTTCGCGCTCTATCAGCTCATCGCGTCCACGACGAGCCAGTGGTTCGTCGAGCTCGGCGATCCCGGGGTCACCGGCCGCGACGCGATCGCCGGCGCGGCGCTGGATGCGGCTGGGAAGGACCTCGTCGCGAAGCTTGGCGCCGACGTGGGGAAGTGGCGCTGGGGCGATCTCCACACAGTCGCGTTCGAGCACCCGCTCTCCGCGGCGAAGCCGCTCGACCTGATCTTCACCATCGGCCCGGTGCGCCGTGCCGGTGACGGCTACTCGCCGAACAACGGCGCGTACTCGCTTTTGCGCCCGTTTAGCGTGCGCAGTCACGCTTCGGAGCGTCAGATCGTTGATCTAGCGGACGTGGACGCATCGGTGTCGATCATCCCGACCGGCCAGAGCGGTCAGCCCTTCTCGCGGCACTGGGGCGACCAGATGCAGCTGTGGGCGAACGGGCAGACCAAGCCGATGGCCCTCGCGCGGGATCGCATCGGCCAGGTCGAAGGGCGCCTCGTGCTGCGACCGCGTTGAAGCCGGGGCCGCTCGTCGCCGTCGCGTTGCTCTTCGTGTCGTGCGGCGATATCGCGCGCGGCGGCGCGACGCCCACGCCTTCGATCGCCGCGCCGGCGACACTCGCCCCGGTGTCCTTCGTCCCGGTGAGCACGCCGAACCTGACCCCGTCGCCAACCGCGAGCTCGCGCGTCGTGACCTTCCGCGATCCCGCGACGGGCAACAGCCTCGCTATCGAGCTCGCCGCCAACGCCGTCGACCGCGGCCACTTCCACGTCGATCTCGAGAACGGCGTGTACGGCGGCGGCTTCGAGGTGCGTGCGACGATCTCGTCGCTCTCCCCACCGATGCAGGTCTCGTACGGCGGCTCCATGGATTACACCGAGACCGGCGCAAGTTCAACCCGCAAGGTGACGGTCTCCCTCCGCGGTGCGATCGATCCGGACGCGCACGCGGCTGACGTCATCTTCAGCGCAGACGGGAAGAGCTACACGATCGCGGCGAGGCCGCCGGACTCCGGGCCGCTCGGCAGCGTCCTCGATCGGATGGAGCACGCGCTCATCGCCGACGATCCGCTCGCCCTGTACGCGGTCACGAGCCTCGCGGTGCACGACAACTACACCGCGGCGCAGTTCGTCGATGCGTGGCAGACGCAGTCCGCCGCGACCGGTCGGCGCATCACCGCGATGCGACGTCAGGCGATCGGTCCCGTTGTCGAGTCGGACCAAGGCTTCGCGACCGTCGAGGTGCGCTACTCCGCGGACGTCGCGGATCAGAACGGGGCGCGCGTGACCGGATACATCTGCTATCTGATCTTCGAGAGCGGCGAGTGGCGTCTCTGGACGACGACCGAGAACTGACTCCGCGTTGACCGGCCTACCATCGCATAGTGAAGAAGCGCGTCGAGGAACGTAAGAAGTTCCACACGACGTATGGCGCGCCGCTCCCGACGACGTACCAGGACGACGACGCGTACCGCGAGGCCGCGACCTCCGCGGGTCTGCCAGGCGAGCCGCCGTACACGCGCGGCGTGCAGCCGACGATGTATCGCGGTCGGCTTTGGACGATGCGCCAGTACGCCGGGTTCGGGACCGCTCTGGATACGAACGCGCGGTTCCGCTCGCTGCTCGCGCATGGACAGACCGGGCTCTCCGTCGCGTTCGACCTCCCGACGCAGATGGGCTACGACCCGGATGACCCGCGAGTCGTCGGCGAGGTCGGCAAGGTCGGCGTCTCCATCGCGAGCGTCGAGGACATGGAGCATCTCTTCACCGGTATCCCACTCGCCGACGTGACGACGTCGATGACCATCAACGCGACCGCGCCCATCCTACTCGCGCTCTACGTCGCGGTCGCCCAGAAGCAGGGCGTGCCGGCGGAACGCATCGGCGGTACGACGCAGAACGACATCCTCAAGGAGTACATCGCTCGCGGCACATACATCTATCCGCCGCGCCCGTCGATGCGACTCGCGACCGACCTCATCGCCTACGCCGCGGACACGCTGCCGCGCTGGAACCCGATCTCCATCTCCGGCTACCACATCCGCGAGGCCGGTGCGAGCGCGGTGCAGGAGCTCGCGTTCACGTTCGCCGACGCGATCGCGTACGTCGAAAGCGCGGCCTCACGCGGGCTCGCCGTCGACCGGTTCGCGCCGCAGCTCTCCTTCTTCTTCGCGGCGCACTCGACGCTCATCGAAGAGGTCGCGAAGTTCCGGGCGGCGCGCCGCGTCTGGGCGGCGGTCATGCGCGACCGCTTCGGCGCGAAGGATCCGAGCTCGCTCACGCTGCGCTTCCACACGCAGACCATGGGCAGCACGCTCACCGCGCAGCAGCCGCTCAACAACATCGTGCGTACCGCGATCGAAGGCCTCGCCGCGGTGCTCGGCGGCACGCAGTCGCTGCACACGAACGCGTACGACGAGGCGCTCGCGCTCCCGACCGAAGAGTCGGCGCGCATCGCGCTGCGGACGCAGCAGATCATCGCCGAGGAGTCGGGCGTCGCCGACACCATCGATCCGCTGGGCGGCGCGTATGCCGTCGAGTCCCTCACCGCCGACATCGAACGCCGCGTGCACGAGGAGATCGCGAAGATCGATTCCCTCGGTGGTGCGCTCCGCGGGATCGAGAACGGCTACCAGATGCGGGAGATCGAAGATTCGGCCTACCGCCAGCAGCGTGCCGTCGAGAGCAAGGAGCAGATCGTCGTCGGCGTGAACGCCTACCGCACCGAGGGGGACGAGCAGGCGCCCCAGCTGCTCCGCGTCGATGAGGCGCTCGCGCGGCGGCGCGCCGAAGAGGTGCGGGCGTTCCGCGCGAAGCGGGACGGCATCGCGGCCAAGCGGGCACAAGAGGACCTGGTGACGGCCGCGCGAGGCACCGCGAACCTCGTGCCGCTCATCGTCGCGGCCGCGCGCGCGGGCGTGACGCTCGGCGAGATCAGCGAGGATCTGCGCGGCGTCTTCGGCGTCCACGACGCGCGGCGCGCTTGAGCACCATCGAGTCCGGTCCGCTCCACCACATCGGCGTCGTCGTGCCGTCGCTCACGGAGGCGATCCCGTTCTACCGCGACACGCTCGGCTACACGATCGGACGACAGCACTTTGTCGCGGACCAGCGTGTCCGCGTCGTCTTCGCGACGCGCGGCCAGTCTCGCGTCGAGCTGCTCGAGCCGACCGATTCGAGCTCAGGCATCGCTCGCTTCCTCGCCGACCGCGGACGCGCGACGATGCATCACCTCTGCTTCGAGGTCGACGACCTCGCCGCTGCCCTCGAGCGTCTGGTCGCGTCCGGGGTAGAGCTGGTCGATCGCGCACCTCGCCGCGGTATTGACGGCCTGGTCGCGTTCCTCCATCCGCGCGCGAGCGGTGGCGTACTGGTCGAGCTGCTCCAGCGTTCCAACGCCTAGCATTGAAGTGATGTCACGGCCCCGGATCGCCCTCACCGTCTCGGCCGTACGCACGCCGGCGAACCTCGCGGCGCGCCAGCGCTACATCGACGCGCTGCGCGACGCCGGCGCGGACGTCATCGTGATCGAGCCGGGCGACGCGATCCCCTCCGACATCGACGGTGTTTGCTGCTCGGGCGGCGGCGACATCGCGCCGGACCGCTACGGCGAGGTCGACAGCGACAACCTGTGCGAGAACGTCATCCCTGAGCGCGACGAGCTCGAGCTCTTGCTCGCGCGTCGCGCGCTCGATGCCGACGTCCCGGTGCTCGCGATCTGCCGCGGGTTCCAGCTCGTCAACGTCGCCATGGGCGGCACGCTCGCCATGGACGTGAAGGGCCATCAGGCGAAGGACGAGCAGGTCACCCCGCACCGTCTCGCCGCGCGCGCAGGATCGAGGCTCGCGGAGTTCTCCGGCACGGACGACATGCTCGTGAACTCGCGCCATCACCAGGCGGTGACGCCCGATCGTCTCGCGCCCGGGCTGCGGGCGACGGTGCTGCACGACGGACTCGTCGAAGCGTTCGAGTCGCCGACGCACCGCTGGGTCATCGGCGTTCAGTGGCATCCCGAGCGAAAGGCTGAAGTGGGGAAGGCAGCGGCTCGCATCTTCGACGCGTTCGTGGCAGAGGCGCGTCGCTCGCCGATCCGCTCGAACACATGAGCCGAGCGAGTTGAAATGACCGTCGCGACCGCGACCGGGCTCGTCGCCACGGTCGACGTCGCGCACGAGGGTTCCGCGAAACGCATCGGCCCACGTACTGACGCCGCTGACCTTCGCGTCTGGACCGGCACGCCGCTTCGCTTGGCGCTCGTCGTCGGCCGCGAGAACGCTGATCGCGCGGCGGCGAGCGCGGCAGCCCTTGGCGCGTGCGCCGACATCGTGCTCACGCTCGCCGCGAACGGGCGCGAGTCGTTCATCGAGCGCGCGACCGCGATCCGCGAAGCCGATCCCGATGCGGTGCTCATCGTCGCGGGCAGCCGCGATCAGAACGGCGTCATCGATGTCGTCGAAGCGCTGCGGGCCGCCACCGCCGGCCGTCCAAAACCGCCCGTCGTCCTCATCGCGTCCGACGAGCGCACCCGAGCACGCATCGCACCGAGCCTCGCGCCGCTCGCCCTTGAGGCGATCCCCGGACCGACCGCCGCTCTCGCGAGGGAGGGGATCGTCGCTCGACTTCGCGGGATGCGCCGGCCAGCCGGTGACATCGTTTTGCGCGACGAGGCGGTCGAGAGCGCGGCGCGTGCGGTCGCGGCCGCGGATATGCGTGACACGCTTGTGCTGGACGTGAGCGGCGCGAGCACGTCGCTCGCGCTCGCGACACCTACTGGCGCGGTCATCGCGCTCCACTCGCATCTCGGCGTTGGCACGAATGCCGACCGCGTGGTCGCGCGCGCCGGGCTCGACCGCGTCCGTCGCTGGGTGCCGCGCGCGGTCGATGGGCCGGCGCTCCTCGAACGCGTCTTCAATCGCGCGCGCTGGCCCGACGCGGTGCCCGCAACGACGCTCACGCTCGCGCTCGAGATGGCGCTCGCGCGCGAGGCCGTCGCACACACGCTGCGCGACGCGGAGCGCAGTGGGATCTCGGTCGCGCCGTTCCGCGCCGCGCGCGCGATCGTGTGCACCGGCCGGATCGCGCGCTTCCCGCGTGCCGCGCAATGCGCGATCGTCGCGATCGACGCCCTCGAGACGCGCGGCACGACACGCCTCTCGCGCGAGGCGCCAGATGCGCTGATCGCCGCGGGCGCGATCGCGTCGCGCGGCAGCGCCGACATCGCGGGGCGTATCGAGCCGCTCGCGATCGCGATGACGTTGTGGCCACGCCGTGCGATGACGCTGACGGTGAGCGACGCGACCGGCACGATCGAGCAACGGATCACGCGCGGAGCGTTCCTGCTCATGCCGACGACGGGCCGCGTCGATCTCCGGGTCGGCGGTTCGGCGGAGACCGCGAGCGCCGACGCGCTCGCACTGGGCGTCATCGTCGACGTGCGCGGCCGACCGCTCGATCTGCCGCAGCGTGACGCCGAGCGACTTCCGGCACTCGCCCGCTGGCACTCCGCGCTCACCGCGCTCTCGTCCGAGGGACTGGTATGAGAAAGTCGAGCGACGAGCGGCTCAGGGGGAGGGGCCCCTGTTCAGCGAGCGAAGCGAGCGTGAGCGAGTCCTCCTCGCGAGTGACAACGAGCGGTTGAGATGAGTTGGCGCTTCGCCGATCAGCGTGTAAGGCAATCCCTGCCGCTCGGCGCGTCGCAGCGTGCCGCCGTCGGTCAGCGGGTCCGCGCCGGCGAGGTCGTGGCCAATGGGACGACGTTTGGCGAGCCCGTTCGTCTTTTGGGCGCGCGCCGCCTCGGCGTCGCGCCGGTCGACCTCCCGCAGGTGATGCGCGTGCCACCTGGTGCGGAGCTCGAGCGGGGCGCGATCATCGCGCGCACCGGGCGCCGGTTCGCGCGTGCCCTGAGCGCGCCGTTCGACGGCCGGATCGTCCACGTGCGTGCGAACGGTGATCTCGAGTTCGCGCCGGTGATCGATCGCTGGTCGGTCCGCGCGGCCCTGGACGGCGTCGTCATGGAGTCGACGGATTGGGCGATCACCATCGAGGGCGCGGCATGGGCGATCCAGGGCGTCGTCGCGTACGGGCCCGATGCGGTCGGGGAGCTCACGCTCGCCGTCGACGGCCGCGCCGACGAGCTCGCGCCGTCGCGTATCGACGTCCGCTTGCGTGACCGGATCCTCATCGGCGGCGGCCGAAGCGCGGCAGAGGCGATCGCGCGCGCGCACGCCTGCGGCGTCGCCGGGATCGTCACCGGTGCGGTGCCCGCGGCGGGCCTCCGAACGCTCTTCGGCGATGAGGTCTCCGCGCGCGGCGCGGCGCCCGTCGCCGACACCCCGACGGTGCTCTGCCTTCTCGGCTTCGGAACGTCGCAGCTTCCGGCCGAAGTCTTCTCGCCGTTCTTGCCCCTCGTCGGCGCGCGCGCCGCGATACACGCAGCGTCTGCGCGGCTCTTCGTCTTCGCGTCGTCGGGTGTCATGGCCGTGCCGACGATCGCGCCGACGCTCGCGCTCGCGCCGGACTGGGGCGCGGTCATGCCGATCGAGGGTTCGGCGTCGCCGGCGCACGAAGTGACCTTCACCAGTGAGGTCGTCGCGAACGCGCTCGAAACAGCGGTGGGCACCGTACCGACCGGCAACCTCCGCACTCTTGAACCCGTCTGATGGCGAAGAAGAAGCGCAGCCTCCGCGACGTGGAGAAGCGGCGTCTCGACTATGCGGCACGCCGACGGCGTCTAGAGCGCCAGCGCAACGTGATCGGTCTCCTCGGGATCGTGCCGCTCGTGTTCTCGCTTGGCTGCGGTACCGGCACGCCGCTCGACGCACTCTGCTTCCTGCCGCGCGACATCTGGATGTTCGTCTGGGCGGCGCTCTTGGGTTCGTTCCTCGGCCTTACCATCCGGCTCATCCTTGAGCGCCGCCGATTCCAAAAAGTCGAGCGAGGAGCGGCTTGACCTAGTCAGCCATTCGAGCTTGCACACCGAGCGGATCGGCGAGCGGCTCGCGCGCCTCGCGCGTCCGGGCGACGTCCTCGCGCTCTGGGGCGAGCTCGGCGCGGGAAAGACCGTGCTCGCGAAGGGCGTCGCCGCGGGACTCGGACTCGACCCCGGCGATGTCGCGAGCCCGACCTTCATCATCCTTCGCGAGCATTACGGTGGACGCATGCCGTTCTTCCATCTCGACCTGTATCGCCTCGAAGGCCAAGACCTCGGCTCGACCGGCTGGGAGGAGACGCTCGACGGCGGTGGCATCACGGTGATCGAGTGGCCGGATCGCGCCGGCGACGCGCTGCCGACGGATCGACTCGACGTACATCTCGAGCACATCGCGGACACGAAGCGGCGCGTGCTGCTCGAGCCGACGGGCGCGCGGTCGCGCGAGCTGCTGCGGGGGTTCCATGACTCTCTTGGCGCTTGACACCTCGACTGCGTGGGCGTCTGTCGCGCTCTACGACGGGCGCGCGGTGCTCGCCGAGACGACGTGGCACGCGCAGCGGCGTCACGGCGATGAGCTGTTCCCGACGATCGAGCGCATGCTCACCGATGCGAGACTGTCCCTCGCCGCCGACATCGACCGCGTCGCCGTCGCGTCAGGTCCAGGATCGTTCACCGGCCTGCGCGTCGCTATCGCAGCGGCGCAGGGCATCGCGCGCGGCGCGGGCGCCGCGCTCGTTGGCGTCTCGACGCTGGACGTGCTCGCGTACCCGCACGCGCCCTCGAAGCAACGGACCTGCGCGCTGCTGCCGGCGGGTCGCACGGAGTGGTACGCGGCGATCTATCAGGAGCGGAACCGCAAATGGCTCCGTCGCTCACCGTACATCGCTGCGACGCTGCCGCAGCTGTGCCGGCAGATCGGCACGCACACGCTCTTCGTCGGCGAGATCGATGAGGAGGCGGAGCAGCTGTTGCGCGACCTCCTCGGCCCGAAGGCGCTCTTCGCGTCGCCCGCGTCACGGATGCGTCGCGCCGGCTATCTCGCGGAGCTGGGGTGGCGGGCGCTCGAGGCCGCACCGCAAACGAAGCTCGGCGAGATCGAGCCGATCTACGTGAAGCAGCCGTCTATCCGTATGACTTTTGATCAGCCGTTCTCGCCCGCACCCACCGATGACCTCGCGCTCGGGTTGCCAAAAAGATCATGAGCGCAATCGACATGGCGATCGGAGCGACCGAACGAGCGCGGCACGCGAGTTCGCCTACGACGACGACGCGGCGGTCGCCTCGAACGAGGCTCACGGGAGTGCGAGCCGCCACTCGGACCGACTCTCATTCAGCAGGGCCCAGTGGCGGCGTTCCGAGTGAGAGGCGACGGACGCGGCGTCGGCGGGAAGGGCGAACAAAGTGGTAGCGCTCTTTCCGATCGTGATCGACGACATGACGGTCGAGGACATTCCGGCGGTGCAGGCGGTCGAGAACGCGTCGTTTCCGGTGCCCTGGCCGGCGAACGCGTTCAAGCAGGAGCTCACGCAGAACAAGAACGCTCATTACATCGTTGCCCGTGAGGGCGACCGCACCGTCGGCTACGCGGGACTCTGGCTCTCGCTCGACGAGGCGCACATCACGACGTTCGCGGTCCTCCCCGAGCATCGCCGGCGCAAGATCGGCGAGCGCATGCTGATCTCGATCTTCGAACGCGCGCAGAGGTTGGGCGCCGAGTGGCTCACGCTCGAGGTACGGGCGTCGAATCTCGCGGCGCAGCGGCTGTACGAGAAGTACGGCTTCCGGCCCGCGGGTATTCGCCGCCGCTACTACTCCGACAACAACGAGGACGCGATCATCATGTGGACCGAGCGTCTCCGCGATCGCAGCGTCCGCGATCGCCTCGCGAAGCTGCAAGCAGCGCTCGAGGAATAAGTGCGGATCCTCGCGATCGAGACCTCGTGCGACGAGACCGGCGTCGCGGTCGTTGACGACGGACGCCACATCATCTCGAACGTCGTCGCCTCGCAGCTCGCGCACCAGGACACCGGTGGCATCGTGCCCGAGGTCGCGGCGCGCGAGCACCTGCGCTCGCTCGATGCGATCACGCAGACCGCGCTCCGCGAGGCGGGCGTCGAGTTGCGTGGCGTCGACGCGGTCGCCGCGACGGTCGGCCCCGGCCTCATCGGGTGCCTCCTCGTTGGCGCGAACTACGCGCGCGGTCTCGCGCTCTCGGCCGGGCTGCCCTTCGTCGGCGTGAACCACCTCGAGGGCCACGTGTACGCGAACTGGCTGTACGAGGGCGTGGTCGCGCCGCGCGAGCCCGAACTCCCCGCGATCGTCCTCGTGGTCTCCGGCGCGCACAGCGATCTCGTGCTCATGGAGGCGCATCGCCGCTTCCGGCCGCTCGGGCGCACGATCGACGACGCTGCGGGCGAGGCGTTCGACAAGGTCGCGCGACTGCTCGGGCTCGGTTTCCCCGGCGGGCCGTTGATCGAAAAAGCCGCGAAGTCCGGCGATCCGAACGCGTTCCCGCTGCCGCGCGCGACCGTGTCCGATCGCTACGACTTCTCGTTCTCGGGGCTGAAGACCGCGGTGCAACGTCTCGTGCGCTCGCTCGAGGCGAAGGGCGAGGTGCCTGTGAACGACGTCGCCGCGTCCTTTCAGAAGGCGATCACCGAGACGCTCGCGGAGAAGACCGCGCGCGCCGCGGCCGAGCATGCCGTCGACACGGTGCTCCTCGGCGGCGGCGTCGCCGCGAACCTCGCGCTCCGCGAGGAGATCGCGAAGCGCATCGGCCGTCCGCTCGTCGTGCCGCCGCCGCGGCTCTGCACGGATAACGGCGCGATGATCGGCGCAGCGGCGTTCTTCGTGCTGCGTCACCGCGGAACGGAGATCCCCACGACGGTGCGCAGTGACCTGAAACTCGCATGAGCACGTTGGAAGAGGCGATCGAGGCCGCGCGCATCGCGGCATCCTCGGGGCCGAACCCGGTGAACACGCGCGAAGCGGTGCTCCGCATCCTCGAAGCGGCGGCGTCTGACGAGCGCGTGCTCGCGAACCTGAAGGACGTCGTCGCTGCTCGCGCTCTCCTTCGATTCACCGACACGAACGAGGCGATCGAATTCCAGGCCGGCGACGGCAAGCTCCACGCGGAGCCCGCCGACGTGAAGGGGAAGGGTCCGAAGGTCGACGCGACCGGCGCGACCTGGCTCGGCCTCGTATCAGGGACGTTGCGTCCGTGGCTCGCGTTCACGCGCGGGCTGGTCATCGCGCGCGCCGGCCTCACCGAGCTGCGCTGGCTGCAGCAGGTCGCAGAGCGGCTTCAGAAGTCGTACGCGCAGGAGCGCCAGGGCTAGGTCGTACCCTCGCGTCCGTGAGTCAGATCCAGCTCGCGCTCCTGCTCATCGCGATCGTCATCGTCCTCACCGCGATCTCGCGGCGACTCGGCGCGTCGACGCCGATCGTGATGGTGGTCGGCGGCCTTGCCCTGACCTTCGCGCCCGGGATCCCGCAAGTCACGCTCGCGCCGGAGCTCGTGTTCTTCGGCTTCTTGCCGCCGCTGCTCTTCGCCGGCGGCTACTTCACGTCGCTTCGCGAGTTCAAGGCGAACCTCCGGCCGATCGTGTTGCTCGCGGTCGGCCTCGTGCTCTTCACCGCGACGCTGGTGGCGCTCGTCGCGCACGCCCTCGTTCCCGGCCTTGGATGGGCCGGCGCGTTCGCGCTCGGCGGCATCGTGTCACCGCCGGACGCCGTCGCCGCGACGACGATCTTCCAGCGGCTCGGCGTGCCACGCCGCATCGTCACGATCCTCGAGGGCGAGAGCCTCGTGAACGACGCGACCGCACTCGTGATCTATCGGTTTGCGGTCGCGGCTGTCGCCGCTGGAGTCTTTTCGCTTCTCGACGCGTCGCTCGCGTTCGTGTGGGCTCTCGCCGGCGGCGTCTTCGTCGGTATGGCCATCGGATGGCTCATCGACAAGGTCGCCGAGAACGTTGCGGACGTGGCGATCTTCACGGCCATCGGTCTCGTCGCGCCGTACGCCGCGTACCTCCCCGCCGAGTCGATCGGTGTGTCCGGCGTGCTCGCCACTGTGGTCGCGGGCGTGTGGTCACGTCACGCGATGCGTCACGCGAGCTCTGACGCGCGCGTCGTAGGCGCGGGCGTTTGGCAGATCTGGCTCTTCCTCCTCAACGGGATCGTGTTCGCGCTCCTCGGCCTGCAGCTGCCGGAAGTCGTGCGTAACGTGCACCTCGGTGGGGACACGATCACCGCGACGGTCGCGATCGTGGCTGCGGTCGTGTTCGGGCGCTTCGTGTGGGTGTTCCCGTTCACGTACGGTCCGCGCCTCATTCCGGCCATCGGTCGGAGCGATCCGAACCCGCCGTGGCAGGCGGTCACGGTCGTCGCATGGTCCGGACTCCGAGGCGTCGTCTCGCTCGCGGCCGCGCTCGCGCTGCCGGAGTCCTTCCCGCAGCGCGACCTCATCCTGTTCGTCACGTTCGTCGTGATCCTCGCGACCCTCGTCGGTCAAGGGCTCACGCTGCCGGCGATGATCCGCATGCTCGGCGTCGCAGCTGATGGCGACGTCGGTCACGCGGAATCACACGCGCGCGTCCTCACCGCCGAGGCTGCGCTCGCCCGGCTCGATGAGCTCGCGACCGAGCGGCCCGGGCACGTGCCGCTCATCGACACGTTGCGCTCCCAGTACCAGCACCGCACCAGCCACGCCGACCTTCACGACAACGCCGAGCCGGGAGCCGCCGAGACGGAGCTGCTCGAGCACACGCAGATCCGCCGCGAGGCGATCGAAGCGGAACGCCGCGCCGCGTTCGATCTCCACGAGCGCGGCGTCATCGACGACGAGGTCCTCCGTCGCATCGAGCGCGACCTCGACCTCGAGGAGCTGCGCACCGAGGGCTGAGCGGTGTCGCCTGGAAGATCTGCTCGGTCGATTCGCTGGCCGGACCAGTAGCCGCAACGCGCTTCGACCCTGCGTCCGACCATCAAGGGCCAGCTCCCACGTCCTCGTCTGCGCGAAGTGTGCGTGCGGTCGCCTCGCGCGCGAGGTGTCTGCGCAACGCAATTGCCTTGGTGCTATCTCCTAGAGTTGCGTCGATGGCTGAGGCAGCGCCGTCCCCGCGACGCGACGACACCGGTCGTCCCGACGAGCTCAAGAAGGTCCATCGCACCGAGACGAAGACGAAGACGCTTGCCGAGGCGAAGCGTCAGGGACCGACGCTCGATCTCGTGAAGGCGGACACGCGTGTGCGTACGTTCATCCGTTCAGCGAATGCCCAGACTGGCGCGATCGGTTACACCGAGCACGGCGAGCGCCACGCGAACACCGCTGCCGATGGGGCGCGATTCATCCTGAAATCGCTCGGCCACGAGCCGCGCCGCTGCGAGGTCGCCGCCGTCGCCGCGTACCTCCACGACATCGGCAACGTCGTCACCCGCGAGAAGCACGGGCAAACGGGGGCGATCATCGCGAAGGACATCCTCGAGGACCTCGGGTTCGACATCGAGGAGATCGCGGTGATCATGGGTGCGATCGCGAACCACGAGGAGGCCGAGGGCGGCCTGCCGGTGAGCGCGGTATCCGCGGCGGTGATCATCGCCGACAAGAGCGACGTGCACCGCAGTCGCGTGCGCAACCCCAAGACGACCGCGTTCGACATCCACGACCGAGTGAACTACGCGGCGACCGCCTCGGAGATCAAAGTCAGCCGGAAGGAAAAGCTGATCACGCTCGAGCTCTCCGTTGACACCGAGGTCGCGCCGATCATGGAGTACTTCGAGATCTTCCTCCCGCGCATGATGCTGTCGCGCCGCGCCGCCGAGTTCCTGCACTGCAACTTCGCCCTCGTCATCAACACAACGCGCCTGCTTTAGAGCGCGACGCGACCGCCAGGGCGCTTCTCAGCGGCACTCCGCTCCTCGCTGTTGGCTACTGCGGCGTGGCCGAAGGCCACACGCCAAGCAGCCGGCGAAGGCGAAGCCGAGCCGTACGACGGCAGCACGGGCCGGCTGGGCGCAAACGCTCGTCGCGGAGTTCCGCTTCGCGCGCCGGCGGGTCGCGGCGCGCTCTTGTCCTACAGTCGTCGCAACTGACGGGGAGGCTCACATGCCGACGACACGCGCTCGGCGGCCAGCGCGCGTCCGCGACGCAAGTGCAGCGGGAGGAGTCGTCGTGCGAGGAAGTGGTGACTCGCTCGAGGTCGTGGTCGCGGGACGCGAGAGCGATCGGACGTGGGTGTTTCCCAAGGGCACGCCTGACCGCGGTGAGACCATCGAGGAGACGGCGGCGCGCGAGGTCCGCGAGGAGACCGGGCTCGAGATCGAGATCGTCGCGCCGATCGGCGTGATCGATTACTGGTTCGCCGTGCCCGGCGAGCGCGTGCACAAGTTCGTGCACTTCTTCCTCATGCGTGCGCGCGGCGGAGACGTGTCGCAGCACGATCACGAGTACGACCACGTGCGCTGGGTCCGGGTCGACGAGGCGCGCCGGCTCCTCAGCTACGACACGTACCGCGAGATCCTCGACCGTGCCCTCGAGGTGGCGCGCGCCCCATGACCACCGAGGCCGCGCTCAAGCGGACCCCACTCTTCGAGAAGCACCGCGAGCTCGGCGCGAAATTGGTGCCGTTCGCGGGGTGGGAGATGCCGATCCAGTACTCGGGCATCGTCGCGGAGCACCGCGCCGTGCGCAACGCGGCCGGCCTCTTCGATCTCTCGCACATGGGCGAGTTCTATCTCGAGGGCGCCGGCGCGGGCCCGGCGCTCGATCGGCTCGTGTCGAGCGATATCGCGGGACTCGAAAGCGGGCAGGCGCGCTACGGCCTGCTGACGAACGAGCGCGGCACGATCGTCGACGACGTCATCGTGTATCGCCTGGCGCCGCAGCGGTACATGGTCGTCGTGAACGCGGCGAACATCGACAAGGACGCGGCGCACGTGCGTCGCCATCTTCCGAGCGATGTTCGCTTCTTCGATGGCTCGGCGATGACGGCGCTCATCGCGCCGCAAGGTCCCCGGGCCGCGCGGATCCTGTCGCGTGTGGCGGACATGAACGTCGATGACGTGATGCCGTTCGGCGTCGCCGAGACGAAGGTCGCCGGCAAGACCGCGACGATCGCGCGCACCGGGTACACGGGCGAGGACGGGTTCGAGGTGTTCCTGCGCAACGAGTTCGCGTCAGCCGTCTGGGACGCGCTCCTCGACGCGGGCACAGCCGATGGCATGCTGCCCATCGGACTCGGGGCGCGCGACACGCTGCGCCTGGAGTCGCGCTTCTCGCTCTACGGGAACGAGATCGACGAGACGACGAATCCGATCGAGGCCGGCCTCGCATGGACCTGCAAGCTCGATAAGGAGTTCCTCGGCCGCGACGTCGTCGCGAAGGCGAAGGAAGACGGGCCGAGCCGTCGGATCGCCGGCCTCGTGGTCGAGGGCGGCGTCGCACGCCACGGCTATCCGGTCACGAGCGGCGGCCGGGAGGTCGGCATCGTGACGAGCGGGACCTACGGACCGACCGTGGAGAAGAACATCGCCCTTGCCTACGTCCCGGTAGCGTTAGCCAAGGTGGGGACCGCGCTCGCCGTGCGCATCCGGGAAAAGGATGTTCCCGCTACGGTAGTGAAGACGCCCTTTTACAGCAGGGTCAAGAAATGACCCTGCACGTACAGGGCGGTCGCGAAGCGACCGCGTCGTACAAGAGGAGTGAGAAGTGACCGTTCCGCAGGACCTGCGCTACTCCAAAGAGCACGAGTGGGTGCGCCTCGAAGGCGACACCGCGACGATCGGCATCACCGCGTTCGCCCAGGAACAGCTCGGTGACGTCGTCTTCGTCGAGCTTCCGGAGAAGGGCGCGACGGTCCGGCAGTTCTCGAGTCTCGGCGTCGTCGAGTCGGTGAAGGCCGCGTCCGATATCTACAGTCCGATCTCCGGCGAGGTCATCGAGCGGAACATGAAGGTCATCGAGAAGCCGGAGCTCGTGAACCAGAAGCCCTACGAGGAAGGCTGGATGCTCAAGGTGAAGCTCGCCGACAAGGGCGAGCTGCAGAAGCTCCTCTCCGCGGACGACTACCGCGCCCACATCGGCGAGACGGCCGGCTCAGGCGGGTCCTAGCGTGGCCGACAACCCGTACTCGCCGCACACCGATGCCGACCGCGCCGCGATGCTCGATCGCATCGGCGTGCGAAGCGTCGACGACCTCCTGACCGCGATCCCGAAGGACGCGCGCGTCAAGCAGCTCGGCGTCGGCCCGGGCATGAGCGAGCAGGAGGTGCAGGCGCACCTCGAAAAGCTCGCCGCGATGAACAAGACCGCCGGGTCGGGCCCGTTCTTCATCGGCGGCGCGATCCAGCGCCGCTACATCCCAGCGGCGGTCCCGGTGCTCGCGCTGCGCGGCGAGTTCCTCACCGCGTACACGCCGTACCAGCCCGAGGTGAGCCAGGGCACGCTACAGGCGGTCTTCGAGTACCAGTCGCTGATGGCGGAGCTCCTCGCGATGGACGTCGTGAACTCCTCCATGTACGACGGCTCGTCCGCGACCGCCGAGGCCGCGCTCATGGCAGTGCGCCTCAGCAGCGGACGGAAGAAGGTCGTCCTCGCGACCGAGGTCGACTTCACGTACCGGCGCACGGTGCGCACGTACGCACGAGGCGCCGAGCTCGACATCGTCGAGGTGCCAACGGCGGATCTCGCGGGTAACGCGGACGGCGCGGCCTGCCTCGTCGTTCAGCATCCCGATGCGTTCGGGTCGCTGGTCGACGTGAGGCCGATCGCCGACGCGGCACATGCAGCAGGCGCGCTGCTCGTGCAGGTCACTGAGCCGCACGCGTGTGCGCTCCTCGAGCCGCCCGGCGCGCTCGGCGCGGACATCGCGGTCGGCGAGGGGCAACCGCTCGGCATCCCGATGTCCTACGGCGGGCCGCACCTCGGGATCTTCGCGTGCCGCGAGGCGCTCGTGCGGCAGATGCCCGGGCGCATCGCCGGCCAGACCGTGGACGCGAACGGGACACGCGGCTTCGTGAACACACTGCAGACGCGCGAGCAGCACATCCGCCGCGAGAAGGCGACGAGCAACATCTGCACGAACGAGGCGCTCTCCGCCATTCACGCCGCGATCTATCTCTCGCTGCTGGGCCCCGAGGGAGTTCGCGCGGCCGCGCGGGCAGGCGTCGCGCGCGCGCACAGCCTCGCGAAGCGGCTCGCGGCGATCCCGGGTTGCCGGATCGCGAACGACGGGACGTTCTTCGACCGCTTCACACTCGCGACCGAGATGGGTGGCTGGGACCTCCGGCTTGCGCTCCTCGAGCGCGGCATCCAGGTGGAGGCGAGCGCGTCGCACTACGTCGATGGAAAGCGGCGGGGTCGCGACGACGTCATGATCCAGTGCACCGAGCTCACGACCGAAGCGGACGCGGATGCGCTCGTCGACGCTGTCGCCGAGATCACCGGCTCGCGTCAAACGGTGGCCGCGCGATGACCACGGTGACTGGGGCCCCTGTTCAGCGAGCGAAGCGAGCGTCGCAGACGATACCCGACTCCGGCGCGGACACGCACGGACCGGCGCTCGAGCCACTCCTCTTCGAGCTCGCGCGACCCGGACGGAGCGGGCGTCACGTGCGCGCGGAGAAGACCGGCGACGTGCCGGAGAAGTTCGCGCGCAAGACGCCGCTGCGCCTGCCCGAGCTCACCGAGCCACAAGTCGTCCGTCACTACACACACCTCGCGCAGCTCAACTACTCGGTCGACGCGGGCATGTATCCGCTCGGCTCGTGCACGATGAAGTACAACCCGAAGATCAACGATCGTGCGGCCGCGCTCTTCGCGGACCTGCACCCGCGCCAGTCGTACCGCACGACGCAGGGCGTGCTCGCGCTCGCCTACGAGCTCGAGCAGCTGCTCCTGAAGGTCACAGGCATGGATTTCGTGACGCTGCAGCCCCAGGCCGGCGCGCAGTCCGAGTTCACCGCGCTCCTGATGTTCAAGGCCTATCACCAGAAGCGCGGGGACGCCGCGACGCGGCGGCGCATCATCGTGCCCGACTCCGCGCACGGCACGAACCCCGCGTCGGCCGCGATGTGCGGCTACGAAGTGACGACGGTGAAGAGCGACGCCCGTGGCAACGTCGACCTCGAGGCGCTGAAGAGCGCGCTCGGTCCGGACGTCGCGGGCTTCATGCTCACGAACCCGAACACGATCGGCCTCTTCGAGGAGCGCGTGCGCGAGGTGTGCGATGCGGTGCACGCGGTAGGCGCGCTCGTGTACGGCGACGGCGCGAACATGAACGCGCTCCTCGGCATCGCGCGGCCCGGCGACCTCGGCTTCGACTGCGTACACATCAACGTCCACAAGACGTTCTCGACCCCGCACGGCGCGGGCGGCCCCGGGGCGGGCCCGCTCTGCGTGAAGGCGCACCTACGGCCGTTCCTGCCGAAGCCGTGGATCGTGAAGGAGGCCGATGGCAGCTACCACTACGACACCGCGCGCGAGGATCGCGAGCCCGAGCGCCTCGGCGACTCCATCGGGAAGATCGGCAAGACCCTCGGGAACTTCGGCGTGCTCGCGCGTGCATATACCTATATGAAGACGCTCGGCGAGGAAGGGCTGGTCGAGACCGGGCGCGACGCGGTGCTCGCCGCGAACTATCTCCTCGCGCTGCTGCGTGGCAAGTACGACGTCGCGTATGACCGGCCGTGCATGCATGAGTTCGTCCTCACCGCGGCGAGGCAGAAGAAGCAGGGCTCGAGCGCGCTCGACATCTCGAAGGCGCTGCTCGACGAGGGCTTCCACTCGCCGACCGTGTACTTCCCACTCATCGTTCCCGAGGCGCTGATGATCGAGCCGACGGAGACCGAACCCAAGGAGACGCTCGATGCGTTCGCGGCGGCGATGATCCGCATCGCCGAACGCATCGAGAAGGATCCCGCCGCTGTGCACGAGGCGCCGACGAAGACGCCGCTCCGTCGCCTCGACGAGGTCGGCGCAGCGCGCAAACCCGTGTTGCGATACAGGCCCGCATGAAAGAGATCGAGCGACGAGCGGGTCCCCCGCGAGGAGCGAGTCCTGCAGCAGCGGAGCGCGCGGCGAGCTGCAGGCCGCCGAAGGCTGGCCGAAGCGAGCGCGACAGATGAAGACCGCTCCGGCGCGTCTAGCGGTCGCGATGGTGCGGCCGCCGCATGCGCTCGTGAACCGCGGGTTCGCGGATCTGCACGCCGAGCCGGATCCCGCGTCCGAGCGCGTCGATCAAGCGCACTACGGCGAGCGCCTCGTCATCCTCGGCCGCGAGGACGAATGGCTTTTCGTGCAAGGTCCCGATCATTACTTCGGTTGGATCTGGTCCGAGCATCTCGATGAGGTCGCCGCGCCCGAGCGGCGCATCGTCGGCGTCGTCGCTGCGGATGTGCGCAGCGCGCCGACCGACGGCGCGCCGGTCATCGATCGTCTTCCCGTCGGTTCGCCGCTCGCGATCCAGGAACGGCAGGGTGAATGGATGCGCGTGTCCGCCGACGGATGGCTCGCGTTCCGTGACACGGTCGACATCGCGCAGCTACCGAACCGCTTCCCGCGGCCTGGCGACTTGATGCGAACGGCGGAGTGTTTCCTCGGCGTTCCGTATCTCTGGGGCGGTACGACCGTAGACGGGCTTGATTGCTCCGGCTTCACGCAGCTGGTGTACCGTCTCAATGGGGTGGCGCTTGATCGTGACGCTGATCAGCAGGCCATGGAAGGTCGCGCGGTCGAGGGTGCCCCACGCGCCGGTGATCTCCTCTTCTTCGGTGATGAGCGCGTGACACACGTCGCCATCGCGACCGCCGAGCGTGAATTCGTCCATGCGCCGCAGAGCGGCGGCGTCGTCGAGCGAACCGTGCTCGGTCCGGAGCGGAATGTCCGCGCGGTCCGCCGTTACCTGCCGGAGGCCGAGTGACCGGCCGCGCCGCGAAGAAGGCCGCGGAGATCGACGCTCGCACCGACCGCGAGCTCGTGTACGCGGCACGCGAGCACGACATGCTCGCGTTCGACGCGCTCTTCTACCGCTACAAGGACGGCATCTTCCGTCTCGGTCTCGCGATCACGAAGGATCCCTCGGCCGCGGAGGAGATCGTCGTCGACACGTTCGCCCGCGCGCATCGCGCGCTCGCGCGGCTCGAGCCCGAAGGCAGCCTGCGTCCATGGCTCTACCGCGTCGCCGTCAACCTCTCCTACAACCGCCGTCCCCGCAAGGGACTGGTCATCTCGACGCTCGAGGATGCGACCGAAGAGATCGTGCAGGGCGAGGAACGCTCGCCGTCGCGCCTCGCCGAGCTCGCGGAGCTCCGGCGTGTCGTGCTCGCGGCGATCGACACGCTCGGCCCGAAGCACAAGGTCGTCGTCGTACTCCACTACCTGAATGGCCTCAACCTCGCCGAGATCGCGCAGGTCGTCGATTGCCCGATCGGCACGGTCAAGTCCCGTCTCCACTACGCCCTGCGGCGCCTGCGAGCGCATCTTGCGGCACATCCAGAGCTCGGCTTCGAACCGCTCGGTGCGAGCATGGCTACACCTGGACGGATACCCCTCACCGCCGTCGAGCGCGTGCGAGGGCCACAGGAGTGACGGACCACATGGCGTGCAGGCAAACCCAGGAACGGATCGCCGTGTTGCTGGCAGGTGCCGCCGACCGGCGCGAGCGGCTCGAGATCGAGTCGCATACCTCGGCGTGCGCGCGGTGCGCGACGGCGTACCGCGATTACATCGCGACGTCGGTGGCGCTCGATCGCGCGTACGCCCCCCTTCGCCACGCGACCGTCGCCCTCTCGCCGGCGCGGGTCCGCCTTGCGATGCGCGTGCCCGAGCCGGTGCCAGCCCCCGTCCGCTTCAGCCGCGTCGTCGCGCGCGTGAACGAGTTCGCCCTGGCTGCCGCGGTGACGGCGTTCGCGTTCGTCGGCGCGGGCTCTGTCGCGCCGAAGCCCGCGATCACCGACGAGGCGGTCCCGACGGACGTGCTCACACCAAACATGCATGTCGGCACGATGGGCGACGATCAGTCGTTCATCCGCTGGTTCCGCATCGGCCGCTACGCGACGCCGTCGGACCTGCTCGATCCCGCCGTCTCGCCGCGCAGCCTCGCCGACGAAACGCCGCCGGCGACTCCGGAACGAGCTGGCCTGCTCCGCTAGCAAGGAGCTCCGCTTCCCGTTCTTCGCATCTCGGCTACGCCTGCTCTAGCGGCGTAGCCTCGATGCCGCTTTGCTCAATCAAGGAGCTCGCTCCTCGCGAGTGAATCGCTCGTCGCTCGCATTTGGTCTCGGACTGCTCGTTGTGGCAGCCAGTCTTGCCGCGTGCGCCACGCCGGCGCCGGTGCGGCGTGATGTCGTCATCGGCGTCGTGGGGGAGCCGGCATCGGTCTTCGCGGACGATCCGTCGGCGCGCGTGATCGCGGGAGCGGTCATCGAGCCGCTCGTCGCGCGTGACGCGCACGACGAGTACGTGCCGCGCCTCGTGCGCGAGGTGCCCTCGGTCGAGAACGGCGGACTGCGGATCGTCTCGGACGACCGGGCGGCTCCCGGTGTTCGGCTCGTCGCGACGTTCCGTCTTCGCGAGGGGCTGCGGTGGCAGGACGGCGAACCGATCACCGCGCGGGACATTCGCTTCGCGTACGACCTCGATGCGCCCGCGCCCGTCGGGACCGAGACACGCTGGATCGCCGACCGCATCGAGTCGATGGACGTCGTCGACGACCTCGTCGTGCGCGTCACGTATCGCGCCGGCGAACGGTGGGACGGCTATCCGCTCGCGCCGCGGGTGATGCCGCGGCACATCCTCGCGACGGCCGACGCCGCGAGGCGTGAGGCGTATGAGCGCGAGCCCGTGCACGCTGGCGCGTTCAGCGTCGCGGCGTGGGTGCGTGGCTATGGGGTGACGCTCGCGGCATTCCCTGGATACGTCGGTGGCCCGCCGGCCCTCGGTCGCCTTGAGATCCGCTTCTTCGCCGATCGCGCGGCGGTGCTGGACGCGCTGCGTCGAGGGGATGTCGATGTCGCCCCGTCCCCGGCAGTCGAAGCCGATCTCGCGCGCACGCTCGACCGCTTCGGCGATACGAACCGGCTCGACGTCCTCTATCGCGACATCGAGTCGATCGACATCCTGCGATTCGGGACGAAGGGAAGGTTCAGCGAGCAGAAGGTCCGCAAGGCCATCGAGCTCACGATCGATCGTCAGGCGATCAGCAATGACATCTTCAGCGGGCGCGCCCGGATCCCGCGCAGCTATCTCGTGCCGCCGCTGTGGGCCGCGGCCGAGACTGCGCCCGCGGCGCGCCCCGACCGCGATGCGGCTCGGGCGCTGCTCGCGCAGGCCGGCTACCGCAAGGGCCGCTTCGGCATCCTCGAACGGGACATCGACCGCATGACCGCAACGCTCGTCGTCGCGTCGGGCTCGACGGCACGCGTCGATGTCGCGCGGCGCGTCGCGGGCGATCTCGCGGCGGTCGGCATCGCCGTCGATGTGCGCGTGCGTCCCCCGGACGACGTGGCGACGTTGGTGAAGACCGGAGACTTCGACATGGTGCTCGTATCCGAGGACACCGCGGACGCGACGCTCGCGACCGAGCGCTGGATCGGCCTCGTCGACCCGTGGTTCGACGTGCTTGCGCTCGCGGCGCGTGCGGCGCCGGACCGCGACGAGAAGCGGCCGCTCTACGCAGAGCTGCAGCGGATCTGGAGCGACGCCCTACCGGGCCTTCCCCTCTATCAGCATCTGCGCGTCGACGTGGCCGCTCGCTCGCTCGCGGGGATGCAGGCTCCGGCTCGGGACGCGCCCCTCACTTGGAACGCCGCCGCGTGGCGATTCGGGGTGCCCTGAACCCGGGCCCGCCCTTTCCGGTATCGGTCCAGCGAGGCACCAGGCTAAAATGACGCAGTCTCCATTGCTTGCCCGCTCGGGCTCGCATGTGGTGGCTGGCGGAGGGAGGCGGGACCGCTCGTACACGTAGGCGCCACGCCGATCTCACATCTCTCGCGTTCTACCGACTTAGCGCTACGCGCGCGAATTAAACAAGGAGGCAGTGCATGCGACGCAGGAGCGGTCTTTGGTCACTCCTGGCGCTGTTCGTGATCGCCGGGCTCATCGCCGCGGCGTGCACGGGCGCACCAGGCACGACCACTCAGCCGTCCGGGGCAGCTGGCGACATTGACCCCAACGGCGAAGTCACCACGAATGCCGGCTCGGAGCCGGACACCATCGACCCGCAGAAGGAGTCGTTCGTCAACGAGGTCGCGCAGACCATGATGGTCTTCGAGGCCCTGATGGCGTTCGATCCCAAGACGCTGAAGCCCGTCCCGGGCGCAGCGAAGGAAGCCCCGAAGCTCTCGAGCGATGGGCTCACCTACACGTACACGCTGCGTGACGGCCTGAAGTACTCAGACGGCTCGCCGGTCACGGCGAAGGACTTCCAGTTCGGCTTCACGCGCACCTGCGACCCGGCGGTCGCCGGTGAGTACGCGTTCACCGCGTACATCATCGTCGGCTGCGAGGCCTGGAACACGATGGACCCGAAGAAGGCCACGAAGGCCGAGCTCGACGCCGCGAAGGCGAAGCTTGGCATGAAGGTGAACGGTGACAAGGAGATCTCCTTCACGCTCACCGAGAAGGCCCCGTACTTCAACTCGATCGCGGCCCTCTGGGTCGGCGTCCCCTCCCGTGAGTCGGACGTCACCAAGGGCGGCGACAAGTGGACCGAGCCGGCGACGTTCATCGGCAATGGTCCCTTCAAGCTGACCGAGTGGAAGCACAACGAGAAGATGGTCTACGAGCGCAACGACAACTACCGGACGAAGACGCAGCTCAAGAAGTGGACCAAGGTCATGATCAATGAGTCCGCTGTTGCGTTCGCTGCGTACCGGAACAACGAGCTCGACGCGGTCGGTATCGGCGCTGAGCAGCTGCGCACCGTCGAAGGTGACGCGGACCTGAAGGCGCAGACCATCGACGTCGGCGGCTCGTGCACGATCTACGTCGGCTTCAACAACGCCAAGGCTCCGTTCGACGACCAGAAGGTCCGCATGGCATTTGCGAAGTCGTTCGACCGCCTCGCGTACATCAACGACGTTGCGAAGATCGGCAAGGCGGCCACCGAGGGTGGCTTCATCCCGCCGGGCATGCCCGGATACGACAAGGACGACACCGCGCAGAAGTTCGACCCGGCGGCAGCGAAGCAGCTGCTCGCGCAGTCGAAGTACGCCAACACTGACACGCTGAAGAACCTCAAGTTCACATACGCGGCCTCCGCGGCGAACAAGACGCGGATCGAGTGGCTCCAGCAGCAGTGGCAGACCAACCTCGGCGTCACGGTCGCCCCGGACCCGGTGGACGCGACGACGTACACGTCGCTCGTGAAGAAGCCGGAGACGACCCCGTTGATGTTCCGTCTCGGTTGGTGCGCGGACTACCCGGACCAGCAAGACTGGCTGACGACGGTGTTCCACTCGTCGTCGACGGTCACGCACGTCGGGTACAAGAGCGCCACGTTCGACGCGGCCGTCCGCAAGGCGGACGCCGACCCGAACCCTGAGAGCCGTGACAAGACGTATCAGGACGCCTCGCGTCAGCTGAGCAACGACGCGGCGGCAGCCTGGTGGTACTACTCGGCGACCAAGTACCTCCGCAAGCCGTGGTTTAAGGGCATCACCGACACGGTGATGGACTTCGAGTACGGCATCTTCAACCTGACCGCGATCGGCGTCACGAAGAAGAAGTAATTCGTTCGGGATGACCCGACGAAGCGCGAAAACGAGGGCCGGCCGCGAGGCCGGCCCTCAGCGCATTAGAACAGTCGCGACCGTATCGCGGTATACACTCGCGAAAAGGGCCTCTCTTTGGAGGTAAGCGCCACCTTCCGATGCTGAAATACACGATCCGACGGCTCTTGCTGCTGATTCCGACCATGTTCTTCGTCGCCGTCATCGTGTTCTTCCTGGCGCACGCGGCGCCGGGGTCGCCGTTCGACGCGAAGTCCGTTGGCGATAAGCAGCTCCCGACGGCCACGATCGAACGCCTCGAGAATCTTTACGGCGTGAACAAGCCGGTCCCCGAGCAGTTCATGCTCTACCTGGGGAACGTCGCGCGCTTCGACTTCGGGAATAGCTTCCGCAGCGGACGGGCCGTGTCGGAGATCATTGGTGAGGAGTTCCCGGTCTCCGCGCAGCTCGGTGTGCAGGCCTTGCTCCTTGCGCTCGCGTTGTCACTCCCGCTGGGCATGGTTTCCGCGCTCCGTCAGAACACCGCCGTCGACTACGGCAGCCTGTTCTTCGCGACGGTCGGCACCACGATCCCCTCGTTCGTCATCGCGATCTTCGCGATCTACTTCTTCGGCGTGACCTTCCACCTACTGCCGTTCGTCGGCTGGTCGACGCCGCTGCACTGGGTGCTGCCGACGGTCATCCTCTCGCTCGGCCCAATGGCTTTCCTCACGCGCATCACCAGGGCGTCGATGCTCGAGGCGATTCGTCAGGACTACGTGCGGACCGCGCGCGCGAAGGGCCTGCGCGAGCAGGTCGTGATCGTCGCGCACGTGATGAAGAACGCGCTGATCCCGATCGCCACCATCGTCGGGCCGGCGACGGCTGGGCTCATCACCGGCTCGATCATCATCGAGGGCATCTTCAGCGTGCCGGGGATGGGCCGGGAGTTCCTGCGCAGCATCCTCGGCCGCGACTACCCGCTGATCATGGGCGTGTTCCTGCTGTACGCGTTCCTCATCTCGATCGCCAACCTCTCCGTCGATCTCGTGTATGGCCTCTTGGATCCGCGCATCAAGGTCTCCAAGTAACGTGGTCATCCGACACTTCGTGTCGTCTGCCCAAACGGCCTGTCGCCACCAATGGTGGCTCCAGTAACGTGGTGAGCTAGTGGCGACTGTCACCGCGCCCCGGCAGCAGACCGCCGCCGAGCGCGCCGCCGAGCTCAACGTCCTCGTCCGCAAGCAGCGTTCGCTGTGGCAAGACGCTTGGTACCGGCTTGTCCGCAACAGGGCCGCGGTACTGGGCATGGTCATCGTCGTCGCGTTCATGGCACTCGCGGCGATCGTGCCGTTCATGACGCAGTGGGGCTGGCTGAAGGACCCGCTCAAGCAGGACACGCCGAATTCGCTCATGGAGCCGATCTGGACGGGCTCGAAGTACACGCTCTCGACATACCCGCTCGGCAGCGATCAGCTCGGTCGCGACATCCTCTCGCGACTCATCTGGTCGACGCAGATCTCGATGCTCGTGGGGTTCGTCCCGGTCACGATCATCTTCCTCATGGGCGTCACGATCGGGCTGGTCGCGGGCTACTACGGCGGCTGGACGGATCAGCTCCTCATGCGCCTGACCGACGTCATCTACGCCTTCCCTGACCTGCTCTTCCTCTTCATCATCATGGCGACGCTCCGCAACACGGCGATCGGCGATCTGCAAGGTGGGTTGCTCCTCATCTTCGTCGCCATCGCGATCGTGAACTGGGTGGGCATGGCTCGGCTCGTGCGCGGTCAGGTGCTCGCGCTCAAGGAGCGCGAGTTCGTCGAGGCGGCGCGCGCGATCGGTGCGCCGGCGCGGCGGATCATGTCGCGGCACCTCTTCCCGAACATCCTTGCCCCGGTCATCAAGCGCGTGGCCGGTGCTCCTGCCGGCGCTGTGCATCCGCATCGTGATGCTGGCCTTCACATTCCTCGGGGACGGGGTGCGCGACGCGCTCGACCCGCGGATGAAGATCTAGAAAGAGCCCGTAGACTGTCGCCGGTCGTGTCAGGGGAGGGGGTGAATTTCACGCATGGCGCTGCTTGAGGTCAACGACCTTAAGACGCAGTTCTTCACGCGCGACGGTGTCGTTCGCGCGGTAGACGGCGTGACCTTCCACCTCGACGCCGGCGAGACCCTCGGCCTGGTGGGCGAATCAGGCTGCGGCAAGTCCGTGACCGCGCTGTCGCTCATGCGGCTCATCCCCCAGCCGCCGGGCAAGATCGTGAACGGCCAGATCGTCTTCGATGGCCAGGACATCCTGAAGATGGACGACGACGATGTTCGCGGCATCCGCGGCAACAACATCGCGATGATCTTCCAGGATCCAATGACGAGCCTGAACCCGGTGCTCACGATCAGCCGGCAAATATCTGAAGCGCTCGAGCTCCACCTCAAGCTCGACAAGAGCGAGGCGCGCAAGCAGACCATCGAGCTGCTCGAGCTCGTCGGCATCCCCAGCGCGAAGAAGCGCGTCGACGACTATCCGCACCAGTTCTCGGGTGGTATGCGCCAGCGCGTGATGATCGCGATGGCGCTGTCCTGCAAACCGAAGCTGATTCTCGCCGACGAGCCGACGACTGCGCTCGACGTGACGATCCAGGCGCAGATCCTCGAGCTGCTGAAGAGCCTCGCGAAGGAGTTCCGCACCGCGTTCATCCTCATCACCCACGACCTCGGCGTCGTCGCGGGCATGACCCAGCGCATCAACGTCATGTACGCCGGACGCATCGTCGAGAAGGCCGACACCGGCGAGCTCTTCGCCAACCCGAAGATGCCCTACACGTGGGGCCTGCTGCGCTCGATCCCGCGCCTCGACGAGCAGCGCAAGGCGAAGCTGCTTCCGATCGAGGGGCTGCCGCCGGACCTCATCTCGCCGCCGGGCGGCTGCAAGTTCGAGCCGCGCTGCCAGTACCGCCGCGACATCTGCAGGGAGAAGGAGCCGGAGCTCCAGCACATCCCCAACGCGAAGCCCGATCACGAGGCGCGCTGCTGGGGGACGCAGAACGTGGCGGGCGGCGGCTGGCTCGTCGACACCGACTGGCGCCGCGAGGTCGGCGACGTGCGCGTCATCGAGGAGATCAAGGGGCAGGCCGCGTCGGAGACGACGACGGAGGGCCCGGGAGGGTGATGAGATGACCGTGACGCAGACGCCGCCGAGCACATCGACCCCCGGCGGTTTCATCGAACGGCAACGCAGCACCGCCACCGCGGGGAGCGGCAACAACCTCCTCGAAGTCTCCGCGCTGAAGATGCACTTCCCGCTGACGCAGGGAATCATCTTCCAGCGCCAGGTCGGCGCTGTGCGCGCCGTCGACGGGATCGACTTCTTCGTCGAGAAGGGCGAGACGCTCGGTCTGGTGGGCGAGTCCGGCTGCGGCAAGTCCACGACCGGACGCGCGATCCTCCAGCTCTACAAGCCGACCGCGGGTTCGGTGAAATTCGACGGGACCGAGCTCACGAGCCTGCCCGGCGAGCAGATGCGCAAGATGCGCCGCCGCATGCAGATGATCTTCCAGGACCCTTACGCGTCGCTGAATCCGCGCATGACCGTGGGCAACATCATCGGCGAGCCGATCGAGGTGCATAACCTCGCGCGCGGTCGCGAGAAGACCGAGCGCGTGCAGGAGCTCCTTAAGGTCGTCGGCCTCAACCCGTACTTCACCAACCGTTACCCGCACGAGTTCTCCGGCGGCCAGCGTCAGCGCATCGGAGTCGCGCGCGCTCTCGCGGTCGAGCCGGATTTCATCGTCGCTGACGAGCCGATCTCCGCCCTCGACGTGTCCATCCAGGCCCAGATCATCAACCTGCTCGAAGAGCTCCAGGACCGGTTCAAGCTCACGTACCTGTTCATCGCGCACGACCTGTCTGTCGTGCGGCACATCAGTGACCGGGTCGCGGTCATGTATCTCGGCAAGATCGTCGAGCTCGCCGACCGCATCGACCTTTACGAGCATCCGCTCCACCCGTACAGCCAGGCGCTGCTCTCGGCCGTCCCTATCCCGGACCCGGTCGTCGAGCAGAAGCGCAAGCGGATCATCCTCACGGGCGACGTGCCGTCACCGGTGAACCCGCCATCGGGATGCCGCTTCCACACCCGGTGCTGGAAGGCGCAGCAAATCTGCTCCGAGG
>VBJD01000006.1 GCA_005887995.1 Chloroflexota bacterium | reverse complement strand
TTCGAGGACAGGGGACCACGCCTGCCAGTTCACGTCAACTGGCAAGCACTTGACAAGCAGGCGGAGGTCATTTAACACTCTCGTTAAATGATGACCGATGCGACAGACCAATTGAGCGTGACGTTCGGCGCCCTCGCTGACCCGACGCGACGCGCGATCCTCGCGCGACTCACGCGCGGGGACTCCTCGGTGAGCGCTCTCGCGGCGCCGTTCGACATCAGCCTGCCGGCGGTGTCGCGGCACCTCAAGGTCCTCGAGCAGGCCGGCCTCGTCTCGCGCGGCCGCGAGGGCAAGTGGCGCCCCTGCCGCCTCAAGGCATCACCGATCAGGGAGGTCGCGATCTGGGCCGGCGAGTACCGGCGCTTCTGGGAACAGTCGCTCGAGAAACTCGACGATGTGCTCGGCGAGCTGAAGGCGAAGGAGATGAAGGATGGTAAGCGTGGCTGACCCTCCGCTCCTGCGCCTTGTTGCGCGAGGCGACCGCGAGATCGTGATGACGAGGGAATTCGACGCGCCGCGTCAGCTCGTCTTCGACGCGTGGACGAAACCGGAACTCGTGGAGCGATGGTTCGGACGACTCGAAGGCTGGACAACGAAAGCTGAGGTCGATCTGCGCGTCGGCGGTACGTATCGCTTCACCATGCAGGACGCGAAGGGCACCAAGATAGTGCTGCGCGGCGAGTATCGCGAGATCGAGCGGCCCTCGCGATTCGTCACGGCCGAGGCGTTCGAAGGATTCAGCGAGACGGGCTGGCGTCCCGAGGACGCGACCGTGACGACGACCGTCTTTACCGAGCGCGACGGCCGTACGACATGGACCGCGACGTCTCGGTACCCATCGAAAGAGATCCGCAACGCGGTGCTTAATGATCCGAACATGCAGACCGGCATGAACGCAGGCTTCATCGCGATGGACGCGGTATTGCGCGAGCTCAAATAAGGGGAGAACAGACATGGGAAAGATCACCACGTTCCTCACGTACAACGACCAGGCCGAGGAGGCGACGAGGCTCTACACCTCGCTCTTCAAGGACTCGCGGATCAAGAGCGTCACGCGCGCGCCCGACGCGATCGCCGGTCAAGGCGGGAAGGTGTTGACCGTCGAGTTCACGCTCGCCGGACAGGACTACGTCGCCCTGAATGGCGGCCCGAGCTTCAAGTTCGCCGAGGGCATCTCGCTCCTCGTGAGCTGCGAGGACCAAGCTGAGATCGACCGCCTCTGGGAGAAACTCACAGCCAACGGCGGTAAGCCCGGCCCCTGCGGGTGGCTCACCGACAAGTTCGGCCTGTCGTGGCAGATCGTACCGTCGGTGCTCATGAAGCTCATCGGCGGAGCGGACAAGGCGGGTGCGGAACGCGCGACGAAGGCGATGCTCGCGATGGGCAAGCTCGAGATCAACAAGCTGCAGCGCGCGTACGACGGCGAGGAGGTCGCGGCCGCTAAGCGGTAGCGAGCTCGCGGATCGCGATCTCGAGCGCTTTCGCGCCGAGTGCGGCGTCGGCGGTGGCCGCGAACTCCGTCGGAGTGTGGCTACCGCCGGTCGACCGCACGAAGATCATCCCCGTCGGGACGCCGGCGAGCGACGGGTTCTGGGCGTCATGGCCCGCGCCCGACACCAGCGTCGGCGCGTTCATGCCTACGGACATCGCGCTCTTCCACAGCAAGTCCCTCAGGTCCTCATCGAGAGGCGTCACGGCAACGCTCTGGAGCGGTCGCAGCCCCCACTCCCTCAGGCTCTTCCGGAAGATCTCATTCGCCTCCGCTTTGAACCGCTCGAGGACGAGATCGATCGATTCCTGCTTCGGCGCGCGGATGTCGAGGGAGAACGTGCATTCGCCCGGAATGACGTTCTTCGCGCCGGGCTTCACCGTGATCTCCCCCACCGTCGCCACCGCATCCGGCACGGACGACGCGATGCGCTCGAGCGCGATGATCATGTGGCTCGCGGCCACGAGCGCGTCGTGGCGCTCGCCCATCACGGTCGCTCCGGCATGGTTCTGCTCGCCGCGGACCATCACCAGCCCGTGGAAGATGCCGACGATGTCGCTCACCACGCCGAGCGGCGCGCCCGCGCGTTCGAGACGCGGTCCTTGCTCGATGTGGAGCTCGAGGTACGCCCGGATCCCTTTCGGATCGCGCATCGCGCCGGCAAGATCGCCGGACTCGCCGAGTGCGCGCAGTGCTTCGGCAATCGATGTCCCACCCTTGTCGCGGACGCGTTCGGGATCGACGCGCAGCCTTCCGAACGCGGCAGCGGAACCAAAGAGGCCGTAGCCGAAGCGCGCGCCCTCCTCGTCGGCCCAGCCGACGACTTCGACCGGTCGCGCGAACCGCGCTCCGGACTCGACGAGGGACACGACCGCTTCGACCGCGCAGCAGACACCGAGCGCGCCATCGAAGCGCCCGCCCATCGGCACGGAGTCGAGGTGCGAGCCGACGAGTACGACGGGCGCGTGCGGGTCCGCGCCCGGGAAGCGCAGATAGAGGTTCGCCGCCGGATCGCGCCGCGCGGTCGCGCCGTGCGGCGCGCACCACGAGGTGACGAGGTCACGTGCTCGCTGCTCCTCGGCGGAGAGGCCGAGGCGCGACACGGCCGTCGCGTAGATCTCGCGCGCCGGGTCGTCGGTGCGACCGATCTGGGCCAGCTCGTGGATGCGGCGCTCGAGGCGTGCGGCGTCGGTCATCGCTTCACCGGGATGTCAACGTGTGCCGCGAGGTCCGTGAGTCTGAAAGGCAAGCCCGCGAACACCTCGCGTTCGATCTGCTTCGCGATCGGGATCGAGCGCGCGATCTCGTCGGTGAACTTCGGATGCCGCGCGGCGGTCTCCTTCGCGCGCTCCTCGACCGACTCGATCGTCATCCCGCCGCGCCGATCCGCGACGTAGACCACCTTCTCACTCATCGTCCGTGGCGCGGTCTTCGGGTCGAGCACGGTGTAGATCGCATGTCGCCGCGCCGGCTCGACGCAGCCCTCGAGTCCCTCCGCGGCGAGGATGAGCGCGGAGAGCTCGTTGTGCTCGCGCGGATCGCCCTTGAGCAACGGGCTTCGTCCGATGTCGTGCAGATAGCCCGCGAGCGTCACCGACTCGACGTCGATGTCGTCGCCGATTCCTCGCCGCGCCAGAGCCAGCGCGCCTGCGATCGCGCCGACGAGCCGGCTGTGATCGCGCAGCCAGTCAGGAAACGCGTACCGGTCGTAGAGGCGTTCGGCGACGTCGCTCGTGGACAACCCCGTTGACACCCACTTTCGCGATTCCTACGTTCAGCCGCGGGGAGACGGAAGCGGTTGGAGCGCGCGGCGATCGAGGAACGCATCATCGCGCACCTCGGGTTCGCGCGAGCGGTCGCTTCCCGATCCCTCGACCCGCGCTGCCGCGGCGCCGACCGCGAGGATCTCATCGCCTGGGGCGTCTTCGGTCTGGTGCAGGCGGCACGGAGGTACCGCGGCGACCTCGGCGCGCCGTTCGGCGCGTACGCCGCGAGGCGCGTGCGCGGACAGGTGCTCGACGCGCTGCGCGAGCGCGACCCGCTCACCCGCACCGAGCGCCGCGCGTTCCGCGAGGCGCAGAAGGTCAGCGAGGACCTGCCGCCGCCATACGTCGAGATCTCGCTCGAGCGGCTCGCGGAACTCGGCGACGCCGACGTCGCGATGGCGGCCTCGCCGGCGCGCCGTCACGACCCGCGCTGGTCCGCCGTCATCGCGGCGCTCCAGCGGCTCGCGCCGATCGAGCGCCGCGTGCTTGTCCTCGCATACGGACGCGAGCTGACGCTGCGGGAGATCGGCGAGCGCGTCGGCCTTTCGGAATCGGGCACCTGCCGCGTCCGGGCCCGCGCCCTCCGAAAGCTGCGCGCCGCCTGCGCGGCCGCGCCACAGAGCGAAGCCGCCTAAGCGACACTCGCTGCGATGGATGAGGTCCGTCGCGTCCGAGCCGAGGAATCGGAGCCCCCGTGTCGAACCTGAAGCGCGCGCGCTTCTCGCGCCTCGTCGCGCGCGCGCTCGACGAGCTGCCTGCGGAGTTCCGCGACCGGCTGCGCAATGTCGATGTCGTGGTCCTCGACGAGCCGCGCGACGAGCAGCGGCCGGACGACGGGAGCGAGCTGCTCGGCCTCTACGAGGGCGTGCCGCTCACGGGCCGCGGATCGGGCGAGCCGTACCTCCCCGATCGCATCAGCATCTTCCGCGGGCCGATCGAGCGCATGACCGCGTCACCGAAGAAGCAGGCGGAGATCGTGAAGGACACGGTCATTCACGAGATCGCGCACCACTTCGGCATCAGCGACGAGCGGCTGCGCGAGCTGGGGCGCGGCGACGCGGACTAGCTGAGAGCCACGAGCGTGGCGACCGAGGCGCGCAGCGCGGCGGTGAAGAGATCGAACTCGCGCATGACCTCCGCGGCCTCCGGCGAATCGCCGGCGAGCTGCTCGATGCGCTCGCGTCCGAGTCGGACCCCGATCGACAAGAGACCGACGCGCGCGACCGGTGGCACCGGGCGCACCGTCGGGTTCGATTCGATCATGGCGAATGATCCGAGGATCGCGCCGCGCTGCTGATCGTCTGCGCTCACCGCTTCGATGGCCTTGGGGACGTAGCGCCACATCCAGGCCTCGTATTCCTGCGCGGTCGCGCGCACGACCGCACCCGCGGCATTCGTAGAGCGTGCGGCCTCCTCAGCGACCTGCTGAAGGATCTCGGGCATGGCGAGGCGCAGGAGCGTCGCGAGACGCATGCGCGCAGAGTTCATCCGCGGATATTCAAGCGGCAGAAGCGGTCGTTCGTATTGGCGCTCGAATACCTGACCGAGCTGGTACCTAGTTGA
>VBJD01000005.1 GCA_005887995.1 Chloroflexota bacterium | reverse complement strand
TCGTCGGCGAGAACGAGCCGCGGACGACGATCGACGGCTCGCGCGAATGGGCCGCATGGATCCCCGGCGCGGAGTTCGTCGTCGTGCCCGGGGCACACCACGCCGCGCCGCGCGAGGCCGCGCCGGCATGGAATGCGGCAGTGCAGCGCTTCCTCGACCGCAACGGGCTCTAGAGTCGCGGGGCGATCCGTTCGGAGGCTTCCTTCGATGTCACCACCGGGACGATCTCGAAATCGATGAGGTCGCTCCATCGCGCGATCCACGCGTCGAGCAGGCGCTCGTCGTCCGTCTCCATGAGCTGCCAGCAGCGATCGAACCCGAGGTCGACCCAGCTCGACACGTACTGCAGGCCGTCCGGAAGCATCCGGCCCTTGTCGCGCCCGCGGCGGTAGATCCCGATCGGGTCCTTGAGGCGCTCGATCAGCATGAACAGCACCGCGAGCGAACGATAACGAGGCCGGGTGGAGAATGGTCCCGTGGCAGTGACCACGCGCAGTGTCCGCGCGCCGCGGGGCTCCATCCTTTCCTGTCTTGCGTGGCCGCAGGAAGCCGCATTCCGAATGATCCAGAACAACCTCGATCCCGAGGTCGCGGAGAAGCCCGACGATCTCATCGTCTACGGCGGTACCGGGCGCGCGGCGCGGTCGTGGCAGGCGTTCGATCGGATCCTCGCGACGCTGCGACGGCTGCGGAACGACGAGACGATGCTCGTGCAGTCCGGCAAGCCGGTCGGCGTCTTCAAGACGCACGAGTGGGCGCCGCGCGTGCTCATCGCGAACAGCCTCCTCGTCCCGCGCTGGGCCACGTGGGAGAAGTTCCGCGAGCTCGAGGCGCTCGGTCTGACGATGTACGGGCAGATGACCGCGGGATCCTGGATCTACATCGGGACGCAGGGCATCCTGCAGGGGACGTACGAGACGTTCGCCGCGGTCGCGCGAAAACACTTCGGCGGATCACTCACGGGCAGAGTCGTCGTAAGCGCTGGTCTCGGTGGCATGGGCGGGGCGCAGCCGCTCGCGGTCACGATGAACGAAGGCGTCGCGCTCATCGTCGAGGTGGACGCGTCACGCCTTCAGCGCCGTCAGCAGCAGGGCTTCCTCGACGACACGGACCTCGACCTAGACGACGCTCTTCGTCACGTGGACTACTACAAGCAGCGGGGCGAACCGCGGAGCATTGGACTACTCGGCAACGCTGCGCACGTGCTGCCCGAGCTCGTGCGCCGCGGCGTCCATGTCGATGTCGTCACCGATCAAACGAGCGCGCACGATCCGCTCGACGGCTACGTCCCCGATGTCGCCGATCCGGTCGCGCTCCGACAGCGCGATCCCGACGCATACGTGCGCGCGTCGCGCGAGTCGATGGCGCGGCACTGCGAGGCGATCGTCGAGCTGCAGAAGCGCGGCGCCGTCGCCTTCGACTACGGCAACAATCTGCGCGGCGAGGCGAAACAGGGCGGTTTCGCCGAGGCGTTCGCGTACCCCGGTTTCGTCCCCGCGTACATCCGACCGCTCTTCGCCGAGGGGCGCGGACCGTTCCGCTGGGTCGCGCTCTCTGGGGACGCAACGGACATCCACCGCACCGATCGGCTCGTGACCGAGCTGTTCCCGCACGACGAGACGCTCGTGCGCTGGATCCGCCTCGCGTCGCAACGCGTGCCGTTCCAAGGATTGCCGGCGCGCGTGTGCTGGCTCGGCTACGGCGAGCGCGCTGAGTTCGGCGAGCGCATCGACGAGCTCGTCGCGAGGGGCGAGATCACCGCGCCGATCGTCATCGGCCGTGATCACCTCGACTCGGGCTCGGTCGCGTCACCGTTCCGCGAGACAGAAGGTATGCGCGACGGCAGCGACGCGATCGCCGACTGGCCGATCCTCAATGCGCTCGTGAACACGTCCGCGGGCGCGACGTGGGTGTCGGTGCACCACGGCGGCGGCGTCGGCATCGGCAACTCGCTGCACGCGGGCATGGTGTGCGTCGCCGACGGCACGCCCCTCGGGCGCGAGAAGCTGCGGCGCGTGCTCACGACCGATCCCGGCACCGGCGTGATGCGGCACGCCGACGCGGGCTATCCCGAGGCGCTGCGTGTTGCGCGCGACACCGGACTGGACCTCCCGAGCATCTAGCTCAACCGCTCGTTGTCACTCGCGAACAGGATTCGCTCCTCGTGGGTGAACCACTCGTCGCTCAATCCCTCTGACTCTCAACGGCTCGGCGTCAGTCGCGAACCTGATTCGCTCCTCGTGGTCACGCTCTCTGACGCGGCTGAACCCCCGCCCCCAGCACTCGTCGCTCACGCTCTGCGGGCCGCGCGCTGCGCCCGAGCAGCGCGAGCGAGATCGCGACGAGCCCGAGCACGCCGACGAGGTGCCAGAGGATCGGCAGCAGGTCGTGTAGCTGCACGATCTGCATCAGCAGCCAGCAGAGCGCGATGCCGACGAGCGCAACGATGCGCGTCGCGCCACGAAGCGTCCACGCGCGTGCGAGCGCGACTGCGAAGAGCGGCAGCGTCGTGATGAGGAAGGTCGTCCAGATGAAGCCGAACGGCGAGAGGTACGGTGACAGCGCGAGCGCGACATGGTGCCACGCGGTCTCGTTCTCCGGGTCCCGACGTGCCATGCGACCGGCGAAGATCGCGAGCGAGATCGCGAGGAGCGCAAGAATGAGTGGGAACGCATCGGACCAGAAGATCGTCGCGAGGAACGCCGGCTCGTCGCGCTGCACGATGACGCGCACCCACGCCGTCTCGGCGTAGCGCGGGATGAGCGCGACGTAGTCGAGCATCGGCTGCCACACGAGAGGCAGGGTCACGAGCAGACCGATGACGCCGATCACGACCTCGCGGAGCACGATGGAGACGCGTCCGGCATCGAGATAGAACGGCAGCAGGATCGCCTGCAGGAACTTGATGCCGACCGCGGCGGCGAGCGCGCCCGCGGACGTGTTGAGCCGCGAGCGCCACCGCCATGCGAGGAGCGCGAGGGCGAGCGAGACGAAGTCGAGGTTGCCGAGCGTCACTTCGAGCACCGTCGGCAGGAAGAAGCAGTAGCCCGCGGCGGCCCACGGCCGGAGCGCCGATGGCAGCGGGCGGATGAGCGCGATGCCGACCGCGATCGCCAGCGCGAGCTGTACCGCGAGCCAGAGCCACACGAACGCGTCGATCGTGAGTGGCAGCGCGGCCACGAACGGCAGCGCAACGACCGGCAGGTAGTGGAACTCGTTCGCTGCGCCGAGCGTCGCATCGGGCGCGGGGAAGACGGGCGTGCCGTCGACGAGATGCCGCGCCGCGAGCCAGTAGGCCTTCGAGTCATAGCCCAAGGGCAGTGCGCTCGCGGTGAGGATGGCGAGCAGGAGCGCAATGACGGCGAGCGCTGAGCCGGCGACCCAGACGAGCCGCGCGGAGGTCATGCCGGTCTAACTCTCGTCGTCACTCGCCGCTGCGATGGGCTCGGGCTCGAAGAGTGGACGCGAGACGAAGTCGACACGGCGGTGCGTGCCGTCGCAGTACGGCTTTGTGCCGGAATGGCCGCAGCGGCAGAGCTTGATCTGCTTGCCCTCGGCCACGGTGATGACGTGGCCGTCGGCGTCTTCGATGGTGATCGGACCGGTCACGATGTAGGGACCGTTCGGCTGCAGCCGGATGCTTCCGCTCATGCTCAACCGCTCATTGTCATTCGCGAGCCGGATTCGCTCCTCGCGGGTAAACCGCTCGTCGCTCAACTCTTCTCCAGATTTTCGCCTTGGTAACGACCCCGGTAACCCTCCGCAGCCGGCGTCGATAGGCGGAAGAACACGAGCTGCAGCACGCGCGCGCCGCGCTGGAGGCGATAGCCGCGCGCGTTCAGCACCGACATGAGGCCCTCGCCGCGGCCTGAGTAGCCCGCGTCCCACACCGCGGCGTGGATCTCGACGCCCGAGCGCAGGAGGGTCGAGCGCGGTCGCGCGAGCGCCATCAGGTCGCGCGGCAGGTTCACCTTTTCACGGTAGGTGATGACGTACGCGCCGCGGTGCAGGTCCCACCACCCGTCCTTGTCCGACGGAACATCCTCGCGCGCGGCCGGCTCGCGCACCGCGTCGGTCGCGCCGAGGAGACCAGGCGACGCGAGCCGCTGGATGCGTTCGACCCGCAGGTCGATGCCATTCGTCTGCAGCTGCACGTCGATCTCGATGCCTTCAACGAGCGGCGGATCCGCGGCGAGCGCCGCGCGCAGCTCTTCACGTGAGAGTACGGACACGGGCGAAGTCTCCCACGCGGCGAATGCTCGAGTGAAGTGCCGTGCCGCCGAGTGCGATGCGACGGTCGCCTCGAACGAGG
Organism: Chloroflexota bacterium; assembly: GCA_005887995.1. GTDB lineage: Bacteria > Chloroflexota > Limnocylindria > P2-11E > P2-11E > CF-39. Next base: position 150 of record VBJD01000005.1, on the reverse strand, counting down.
CTCACGGGAGTGAGCCCCGGCTCGGACCAACTCTCATTCAGCATGGCCACGCCGGGGCGTGCCGAGAGAGAGGCGACCGGCGCGTCGCACGACGGCGAGCACCGCGACTATGGGAGGATTCGCCGCGTGGCGGAAGGCAAGCCCGTGTCG
>VBJD01000004.1 GCA_005887995.1 Chloroflexota bacterium | reverse complement strand
CCGCGCGGTGACGCTCACCGGCAGCTCGGCGACGGGCGCGCGCATCGCAGCTGCAGCCGGGCGCGCGCTGAAGAAGGCCGTGCTCGAGCTGGGCGGCTCGGATCCCTTCATCGTCCTCGCCGATGCGGACGTCGCGAACGCCGCCGCGATCGGTGTGCGCGCTCGCAACCAGAACACAGGCCAGTCCTGCATTGCCGCGAAGCGGTTCCTCGTCGCCGATCCGATCCGCGGCGAGTTCGAGAAGCGCTTCGTCGCCGGCGTCGATGCGCTACGCATCGGCGACCCGCTCGACGCGAAGACGCAGATCGGCCCGCTTGCGCGCGCCGACCTGCGCGATAACCTCGAGCGTCAGGTGAAGGAGTCGGTGCAGATGGGGGCGCGGCTGCTCACCGGCGGCAAGCGCTGGGGCGATCGCGGCGCGTTCTACACGCCGACCGTGCTCGCCGACGTGACACCGGACATGCCGGTGTTCGCGGAGGAGACGTTCGGCCCGGTCGCGGCGATCATCCGCGCGCGCGACGCCGATGAGGCGATCGAGCTCGCGAACAGGACTGAGTACGGCCTCGGCGCCAACCTCTGGACCCGCGATACGGCGACCGCCGAGCGTCTCGCGCGCCGGATCGAGTCGGGACAGGTCTTCATCAACGGCATGGTCGCGTCTGACCCGCGCCTGCCGTTCGGCGGCGTGAAGCACTCAGGTTTCGGGCGGGAGCTCTCGGCGTTCGGCATCCGTGAATTCGTGAACATCCAGACGGTCTGGATCGGTCCCGCGCAGACCGCACAGGCGACGCCGAAAGCGGAATAACGACTCAGGCGTTGACCGTCGCGGGCAGCAGGGGGCCGAACTGCTCCTCGAGCAGTGCGAGGCTGGCGTCAAGATCGCGCGAGCCGTCGACGCGCTCCCAGCGCAGGCCGAGGTGATCGCAGGCGCTCACGATGAGCTCGTCCATGAGCCAGTCGCGTTCGCGGACCTTCGCGAGGCCACGAGTGCGGTCGACGATGCCCGGGAAACGCTCGCGCTGAGCGTGCCCCCAGCGGCGCAGCGCGACCGTCTCGCGATGCGCCGGGGTCGGCACGAGGAAGACCGCCTGGCGCGGCGAGTTGATGAGAGGTTCGACGAGCCAAGGGAACGCTCCGGGTCCCTCGGCGACGATCGGGCGCGACCGCGGGAAGGCGAGAAGGTCCAGGGTGACGCGCACGAAGCGGTCCTCCCAGATCTGGACCGAGCGCTCGAGCAACTCCGCTACGGTGGGCTGCGCCCAGCGCTCGTCCATCGAGAGCGCCGCGAACGCGCGCTCGGCCGCGCTCGGCTGCTGCGAATGCTCGTTCGCGCCGTGCGAGTCGAGGTTATAGATGCGCAGGTCGTACTTACCTGCGAGGAGGCGCGAGAGCGTCGTCTTTCCGGCCTGCGGACCGCCGCCGATCCAGAGGACATGCGAAAGCACCGAGCGAACGTCGGTCAAGGATGCGCATCATGCGCATGCCGCCGGCGAAGGAACAGTCTGTTTCTTCGCGCGAATTCGGCGCACAATATATGTATCCCCTCGTGAACGCCGCCGAGCTTCTCGTTCGCTGTCTCGAGAACGAAGGCGTGCGCTACGTCTTCGGCATCCCCGGCGAGGAGACGCTCGCGCTCAACGACGCGCTCGATCGCAGCGAGAAGATCCAATTCATCCTCACGCGCCACGAGCAGGCCGCCGCGTTCATGGCGGACGTGTACGGCCGCCTCACCTCGTATCCCGGCGTGTGCCTCGCGACGCTCGGCCCCGGAGCGACGAACCTCCTCACCGGCGTCGCGGATGCGCAGCTCGACCGCGCACCGCTCGTCGCGATCACCGGACAGGCGGGCCTCGAGCGCGTCCACCTCGAATCGCATCAGTACATCGACATCGTCGGCATGTTCACGCCGGTCACGAAGTGGTCGACACGCGTCACCGTGGCGAACACGGTGCCGGAGGTCGTGCGCAAGGCGTTCCGCCTCGCGCGACTGGAGAAGCCGGGCGCGGCGCACATCGAGCTGCCCGAGGACATCGCGGCGGAGAGGGTCGACGCGAGCCCGCTCGAGATCCGGCGCACGACGTACCCGCGCGCGGACGAGAGCGTGATCGAGCGCGCCCTCGACATCATCGATGCCGCGAAACGGCCGGTGATCCTCGTCGGGAACGGCGTCATCCGCAGGGAGGCGACAGGACGCCCGGCCGTCGATTCGTTGCGGCAGTTCGTGCAGCGCTCGGCGATCTGGGCGACACACACGTACATGGCGAAGGGCGCGCTCGACTCCCGCGGTGCGCACTCGTTGCCGCCGGTCGGGCTTCAGCGACCGGGCGCGGATCTCGCCAATCTGAAGGAGCTCGCCGACGCCGACGTCGTGATCGCGATCGGCTACGACCTCGTCGAGTGGGCTCCGGTGCTGTGGAACCCGAAGCGCGACAAGGTCGTTATCCACGTCGACTCGACACCGGCCGAGCTCGACGGCCATTACCAGCCGTCTGTCGAAGTCATCGGCGAGCTACACGAATCGCTCGAGGCGCTCGCCGCACGAGTCAAGCCGCGCGATGACAGGAAAGGGGTGGTGGGCGCCGCGGAGGTCCGACGCGTCGGCGATCACGCGCCGATCCAGCCTGAGACGGTCATCGCGGATCTGCGCGAGGCACTCGCGCCAGATGACATCGTCATCAGTGACGTCGGCGCGCACAAGGTCTGGCTCTCGCGGCTCTTTCCGACGGAGCGTCCGGGGACGGTCGTCATCTCGAACGGCCTCGCCTCGATGGGCATCGCGCTGCCCGGCGCGATCGCGGCGAAGCTCGTGCACCCCGAGCGCAAGGTCGTCGCTTTCAGCGGCGACGGCGGCTTCCTGATGAACGTGCAGGAGCTCGAGACCGCAAAACGCATCGGTACGGCGATCGTTGTCGTCGTGCTCGTCGACGAGCGTCTCGGTGTCATCGAGGCGAACGAGAAGCGCACGTACCGCCGCACCTTCGCCACGGCGTTCGGCAATCCCGACTTCGTCGAGCTCGCGCGGGCGTTCGGCATCGCGGGCTACGCCGTCGAGAGTGCGAAGGATCTGGTCCCGACGCTCCGGCGGGCGCTCGATCTCGACGGCCCGTCGATCGTCGCGGTCCCCTGGGATCACACCGCGAACGAGCGGATCGCAGAGGCGCAAGCGGGCCGCGCGCCGGTCACGCCGGGATAAGAGGGGCGGGAGAGGACCTCCCGCCCCTGTCGCTTTACTGTGCCGTGACCTTGCCGCCGCTTACGGTGAACGTGCGGGTGAGCGAGTTGTTCGTCTCGTCGGTCTCCGATACCGCGTTCGTCGCGTCCGCGGTCGCGGTGATGCGATAGCTGCCGTTCTTGATCTGCGTGCTCCACAGCACACTCACCTTGACGGTCTGACCCGCTGCCAGTCCGCTCACGTTCGCGTCGAGCGTCCGCGAGCCGTCGGTGAAGCGCACGACGAACGCGCCGGCGTCGCTCGCGCCGCGGTTCGTCACCGTGGCGACGACCGTCGCCGACTGCGATCGGGCTACGCCCATGGTGAGACCGCTGACGGTGAGATCGGCGTCGAACTCGTGGAAGAGGCGGATCCCTCCGGTCTGACGCCCGACCGACGCGAGTCTGGTCCGGTATCCGTTCGCGGTATCGGTCTTCACCGCGGGCTGCGTCGCGCACGTGCGCGTGCACCCGTCCGGGTAGCCGACGTGGACGATGCCCTGCGCGTCGAGCGTCGCGTCCATGAAGTCGAGGAGGTTGCGGCAGTCGTTGCTGCCGCCCGAGAGCCAGATGCAGCCGACCTGGACCGGGTCGCTCGGTGTGTCCACGGTCGTCGTCGTCCAGGTCTTGCCGCCGTCATACGTGTGCGCGACGTAGAGCTGCCACACGCCCGCAAAGTCGTCAGCTTCGTAGTTCCCGCCGGTGCTCGTTCCGAGGAACGCGAAGGCCGCGCGGTCGTCGTCACCCGCCACGACGGCGGGGAAGACGACGTTGTTGATGCCGAGCGTGGCGCCGACGTCGTGGTCGTCCGTCCAGCTGATGCCTTCGTTGCGCGAGACCGCGATGTGCGGGCGTCCGTCGCTGTTGGCGTATCCGAAGTAGACCGTGCCGTTCTTGCCGATGCCGACCGAGGGATCGCTCTTGTTCTGCACGCTGCCAGGCACGGTCCGTGGCGTCCAGGTCTGACCGTTGTCGAGCGACACGATGACGCCTTGCTCGCCGCCGCAGCCCTTGTTGGGCACGTACACCGTGCCGTTCGGGGCGACCTTCACGTGTCCGTGCAGACCGCTGCAGCCGCTGAGCACCGTGTAGATCGGTATCGATGGGCCGAAGGTGACGCCGCCGTCATCGCTACGTGAGCAGTTGGCGAATTCGACGTCCTGCGAGCAGTAGTAGACGGCATGCGGGTACGCCGTCGTGGGACCGACGACGTTGCCGAGGCGGTCCTGGATGCCGGGCTTGTACGGCCCGCCGCCGACGGTCTCGTGGTCGATGCTCTGTCCGGGACCACCACCTTGGCTCTGCGCCCAGGTGATGCCGTCGTTATCGGTGAAGCACGTCTCGCTGTTGACGACGGGACTGGCGAGCAACTGGGTGTTGAAGTAGCGACCCGTGACGGAGTCGCCGAAGCCAATGGGATCGAGACTCAGCTCGCTGACGCACCCCGGAAGGTTCGGCGTGCGATCGGTCCACGTCGAGGCGTGCGATGAGGGGTCGAAGTTCGAGACCAGGTACGTGAAGAAACTGCTCTGGAAGAGGATCGCGCCGCTCAACCAATTCGAGGCGATCGACGGCTCGCCGGCGCGTGATGTCCGCGAGTTGAGCGGTGCGGGGTAGTTGCGGTACCACCGCGGCCCAGCGCTGGCACCCGCCGGATCCTTCGGCGAGAAGGT
>VBJD01000019.1 GCA_005887995.1 Chloroflexota bacterium | reverse complement strand
TCCTCCGGTTGCAGGCCGCGACCGGCGTGCGTCTTCATCTCTTGCACACGCAGACGCGGCGCGTCGTCGAGATGCTCCGTGCGGCGAAGGCGGCGGGGCAGACGGTCTCCGCCGAAGTGAACCCGTGGTGCTTCTGGCTTGGCAACGACTGGGACGCGATCGAGCGGCTCGGCTCGTACGCGCTCTCGTACTACGTCGCGCCGCATCACTCCGAGGCGGTGTACGCGGGATTCAAAGACGGGACCGTTGACATCATGGCCACCGATCACGCCCCACACCTGCGCGAGGAGAAGGAGCCGGGCTGGAAGGACGGATGGAAGGCGCACACCGGCACGCCATCGGAGCAGTTTTACCTCTCGCTCCTACTCACCGACGTCGCGGCGGGCAAGCTGAGCCTCGAGCGCGTCGCGGACGCGACTGCGACGCGGCCCGCGAAGCTGTTCGGGCTCTATCCGCGAAAGGGCGCGATCCGCATCGGCACTGACGCCGACATCGTGCTCGTCGATCCCAAGGCGAAACGGACGATTCGCGACGAGGACGTGCTCTCGAAGTGCGGCTGGACACCGTACGCGGGCCGTGAGGTGCAGGGCATCCCGCGCTTCACGTTCCTGCGCGGCGCGGCGATCCTCGACGAGGGGAACATCAACGTGCGCGAGGGCTTTGGGCGTCAAGCCGTGCGCGAGGGCGTCGCCGCCGCGGCGCACTGATCGAGTGACCGTCGCGACGAGCCCGGCGTTCCGGACGATCCACCCACGGGTCCGCAAGCCGCGGCCCGCGCTCATGCGGTGGTACCGGCGGAACGAGCGCGTCGTCCTGAGCGTCGCGGGAGTCGTCCTGTTCTTCGTCGTCTGGGAGATCGGCTCGGCCGCTGGTTTCGTCGACAAGTTCTTCTTCAGCTCGCCGTCGGCGATCGCGACGGCCGGTGCGAGCGAGGTGACGAAGGCGCGCTTCTGGGACGACGTGCGGATCACGGCGCTCGAGCTCGTCGTGGGCACGGGCGCGTCCGTCGTCCTCGCGGTCCCGCTCGGGATCTTCATCGGCTGGTACCGGCGCCTCTCGCTCACGTTCGACCCGTGGTTGAACTTCTTCAATGCGCTGCCGCGCGTTGCGCTCGTCCCGCTGGTCGTCCTGTGGTTCGGGCTCGACTGGAACATGAAGGCCGTCGTCGTCTTCCTCGGCGGCTTCTTCGCGATCATCCTGCCGACGGTCGAAGGCGTGCGGACCGTCGAGCGCCATCTCCTCGACGTGTCGCGCAGCTTCCGCGCGTCCTCGCGGCTCATCTTCACGTCGCTCGTCATCCCCGGAACGCTGCCGTTCATCGTGAGCGGCCTGCGCATCGCCGTCGGCCGCGTGCTCGCTGGCGTCGTGATCGGCGAGTTCTACGCGCAGACGCAGGGGATCGGCGTGATGATCTACAAGGCCGAGGCGTCGCTGCAGAGCGATCGCATGCTCTTCGGCGTCCTCATCTTCACCGTCCTCGGCATCGTGCTGTACGAGTCGGTCGGCGCGGCGGAGCGGTATTTCCAGCGCTGGCGTCCGGTGCGCGAGGACGAGGCGTGACGATCGACGTCGCTCGCGAGCCCGGGCAGCACATGGCGCTCAGCGCGCGCGGCGTGCAAATGGAGTATCGCGACCGCCAGACCGGCCATCGCCTGCTCGCGCTCGAGCGTGTTGACCTCGACATCCCGGACGGCGCGTTCGTGAGCCTCCTCGGGCCGAGCGGCTGCGGCAAATCAACGTTCCTCAAGATCGTGAACGGTCTCATCCTCGCGACGGCCGGCGAGATCAAGCTCCACCGCGTCGCGAAAGGACGCGAGGACGCGATGGTCTTCCAGGACGCGGCGCTCTTCCCGTGGTACTCGGTCGTGGACAACGTCGCGTACGGCCTCGTCTGCGCCGGCGTCTCCCGCAAGGAGGCGCGTAGCCGCGCGGTCCCGTACATCGACCTCGTTGGCCTGAAGGGCTTCGCCGACAAGTATCCCTACCAGCTGTCCGGCGGCATGCAGCAGCGCGCAAATCTCGCGCGCGCGCTCGCGGTCGATTCGGCGATCCTGCTCATGGACGAGCCGTTCGCCTCGCTCGACGCGCAGACTCGGGAGCTCATGCAGGCCGAGCTCCTGCGCATCTGGACCGCGGCGCGCAAGACGGTGCTCTTCGTCACGCACCAGATCGACGAGGCCGTCTTCCTTTCGGATCGCGTCGTCGTCATGGCGGCGCGGCCGGGTCGGGTCATTGCGGACATCGCGATCGACTTGCCGCGCCCGCGCAGCCTCGAGATGAAGCAGACGCCTGAGTTCGCGCGCTACGAGGCGCAGATCTGGAAGCTGATCGCGCATCAGCAGCCGTCGGACACGGCGCCCGTACCGTGATGCTCGGAGTGCGCAACGCGACCCTTGCGCTCTCTCGCGTGAACGAGCGCCTCTTCTTCGGCGTCATCGGCTTCGTCGGCGTGCTCGTCGTGTGGGAGACGACGGCGCAGCTGGGCCTCTACCGCAAGTCGCTGTTGAGCACACCGTCGGCGATCTGGCGCGCCGCCCTGACCGACTTCGCCAACGGCTCGATGGCGCCGCACATCACGACGAGCCTGAGCGAGTTCGCGGCCGGCTTCGCCATCGCGATGGCAGTCGGCATCCCGCTCGGCCTGCTCATCGGCTCATTCCGGCGCGTCGACTACCTATTCAATGGTCTCCTCGCCGGACTGAACGCGACGCCGAACGTCGCCCTCATCCCGCTCATCATCCTCGTCGCGGGGATCGGCTACGAGGCGAAGGTCGTCGTCGTGTTCCTATCCGCATTCTTCTCCGTCGTGGTCACGACGTTCACCGGCGTGAGCACGACCGCTGCGCGGCATCTCGACATCACGCGCAGCTTCGGCGGCTCGCGTTGGCTTGCGTTCCGCACGGTCGTGCTGCCGAGCACGTTCCCGTTCATCCTGAGCGGCACGCGCATTGGCCTCGGCCGCGCGCTCGTGGGTGTCGTGAGCGCCGAGATCATCTCAGCGAATCAGGGCCTCGGTTTCTACATCAGCCTCTACGGGACGTTCCTCGACACCGCGCGGGTCATGTTGGGGATCATCATCTTTGGCGTCTTCGGCGTAGTGATCGGTGAAGGGCTCAGGATCCTCGAGCGTCGTTTCGAGGTGTGGCGACCCGACCTGCATCGGTAGCCTCGCGTTCCCAGAACAAGTAGATCCGCGACGGCGTCACGATGGCCTCGCTCCCCGCGGCGACTAGCGACGTAACGTGCTTGAGCTCCCAACCTTCGCGCGCGAGTTCACGCATTTTGTTCTCGAGCGCCTTGGGGTCGTTCTCCGCCTTCAACGATTGGTCCACGGTGACCTTGTAATCCTTCACTAACGTCTCCCTCCGCCTGCGACGGTGGTCTGAGTGTGAGACGTGCGGCGGGCCTAGTGGAACGCGCTTCCACCATCGACGAGGAAGGTCTGGCCGGTGATGAACGCCGAGTCGTCCGACTGCAGGAAAACGATCGTGCCGACGAGATCGGTGGGTACTTCGAGACGCTTCAGTGCGCGTGTTTTGATGACGTCCTCGCGCATCTTCACCGTGTCGGGGCTCGGGTTCTCCTCGGACAGCGTGCTCCCGGGACACACAAGGTTCACGCGGATGTTGTCGTCACCGAGCTCGCGCGCGATCGTGCGGTTGAACCCGATGAGCGCCGACTTCGCGGCGACGTAGTGCGCTCGTGTCGGCACGCCGCGGAAGATCGTGCTCGAACCGATGTTCACGATGCTCCCGCCCTTGTTCGCACGAAGGTGCGGCACCGCCGCTTTGCAGCCGTACCACGCACTCTTCGTGTTGAGGCGGAACGACTCGTCCCATTCGGCATCGGGGATGTCCTCGAACTTGCAGCGCGTGATCGGCACGACATTAAGCATGCCGGCGTTGTTCACGATGCCCGTGAGCTTTCCGAACGCCTGCGCTGCACGGTCAACGGCGCTCTTGAACTTCGCGAAGTCGCGGACGTCCGTGGCGAGGGCCATCGCCTGGCCGCCCTTCTTGCAGATACCGTCCGCGATCTCCTCGTTGCGCTTCGCGTCGATGTCGAGCAGCGCGACCTTCGCGCCATCCGCCGCAAGCCGCTCCGCATACGCGCGCCCGATCCCATGCGCCGCGCCGGTCACCACGACGGCCTTGTCAGCCAGTCGCATTTCTGTCGGTCCCCCTGTTTCGCGCTCGGCGTGAGCGCGCCGCGCGCTCGACGTCGATGTCCCTGATCGTGCGCTGGCTCTGCTTCTCGCTCATCGCGGCGTCTCGCAGGTACCGTCGGATGAGGATCGCGACACGGCGGTAATGGCTTGCGAGCTGCGACACGGCGCGCTCTGCATCGCGGCGCGGTCGCCCGGTCATCGAGTACAGGTTGATGTAGAACCGCTCGCGAGCCGCGAGCTTCGCGTCGCCTGACTCCGCATCGACCATCTCCGCGTACAGGTTCTCGAGCACCTGCAGGTCCTCGTCGGTCATGAGCGGCACCGCAAGGCGCACCGCGTGGCCCTCGAGCACGATGCGAAGGTCGTAGACCTCCTCGATG
>VBJD01000018.1 GCA_005887995.1 Chloroflexota bacterium | reverse complement strand
CCTCTCGGACGTGAGCGAGGACCGCGAACTCGGGGCGTTCATCGGCCATGTCGGCGGGGACGACTTCGTGATGATCGTCCCGGAGGCGAGCGCGGAGCAGACCGCTCGCGACATCGTCCGCCGCTTCGACCTCGTTGTGCCGAGCGCGTACGACTCCTACGACCGAGAGCGCGGCTACATCGTGCGAACCGACCGGCGCGGAGTCGAGCTGAGCCTGCCGTTCGTGACGGTGTCGATGGGCATCGTCCCGATCACGCGCGAGCGCTTCTTCGACGCGGTCGCCGTTTCGCGCGCCGCTGCCGAGGTGAAGCAGATCGCGAAGGGGCGCGACGGCTCGAGCTGGGCCGTCGACCGTCGCCAAGCGGCTGAGGGGTCACCAGCGCAGCCGGTCGCCTAGCACCCGACCATACCCGAACAGGCGCTTTCGTCAGCTCTTACATCGCGAAACGGGGCACAGCGAGTGCATTGATCTGCCTCCGTGACGGTCATCCTCGCGCCGCAGGCGGCGTTCGAATCGATCCCGCCGAGTCAGCAGATCGTGCATGGCCCGATCACGTACGTGTCGCATTGCGTCCGGCACGGTCTGCCCTTCTTCGGACGGGCCTACGTCGGCTACATCCCGACGACCGAGCGGCTCGCGCCCGCGACGCTGCGCCGGATGGTCCTTCAGGCAGCGCGGCACGGCGAAGGGTCCCTCGAATCAGAGCTCGGCTCGATGCTCCAGGTCTGCATCAAGCCAGCCGGCGTCGCGC
>VBJD01000017.1 GCA_005887995.1 Chloroflexota bacterium | reverse complement strand
TCTGCGACCAAGGCCTGGCGTGAGGATCGCGTTCGTCGCCCCTCTCGTCGCCCCGCTGTGTGACGCCACATCCCGCGGCCCGCACGTCATCGTCGGCGACCTCGCGCGCGCGCTGCTCGCGCGCGGGCATGAGGTCATGGTCTTCTGCGCGCAGGGCAGCTTCCTCTCGGACGTGCCGACGGCACCGATCGTCATCGACGCGAGCGTGAGCTCAGCATTCCAGGAGCTCTACTGGCATGTGCAGCATTGGGGTCCCGATGTGATCGCGCAGCACGCGTTCGAGGTCGACGCGATCGCCCTGTGCGACGGCGTCCCGATCGTGAACACGCTGCACGCGAATCCGACGATCGACGAGGTCGTCGATGCGGTGCGCGCGTGCGCCTGGCCCGCGGTCACCGTGTCGGATGACTCGCAGCGACGCTGGCGCGAGGCCGGTGTCGTACGCGCGGTCACGATCCGCAACGGCATCCCCGAGATGGACTGGGAGCGACGCGCGCCCGACCCGATCGCGCTCATCGCCGGCCGCATCGCGCCGGAGAAGGGCACTGCGGCGGCGATCCGCGTCGCGAGGCGCGCAGGGCTCGAGCCGGTGCTCGTGGGCGAGGTCTACGACCGTGGCTACTTCGCGCGGGAGGTCGTGCCACTGCTCGACCGCGCGCACGTGTTCCGCACGCTCCCGCGCCGGCGCGTCGCCGCGCTCATGCAACGCGCGGCGGTGACGCTCGTGCCCGTCGAGTGGGACGAGCCCTTCGGTCTCGTCGCCGCCGAGGCGCAGGTCGCAGGATGTCCGGTCGCTGGCTACGCGCGCGGTGCGCTACCGGAGGTCGTGCCGCCAGAGGGCGGGGTGCTCGTGACGCCGGGAGACGAGGACGCGCTCGCTGACGCGATCCCCGCGGCACGCAGCCTCGACCGGATCATGGTGCGCGAGAGCGCGCGCGACCGGTTCGACATGGACACGATGGTCGACGCCTACGAGGAGCTGCTCGCCGAGACCGCGACGGGCCTGGCGCACGTCCGCGAGGCCGCCGCTTAGCGCGCCTAGCGATCCGCCGCGATCAGCCTCGGGCTTTGACCAGGCTCTTCACGATCGAGCGCAGCGTGAGCAGCGCGACGATCGCGACGATCTGACCCATGAGTGCGATCCGCGTCACATCGACCGCGGGCCGCCACTGAGCATCTCCGTTCTTGATGATCCATGCCCCGGCGGGACGCGCGCGTACACCGAACCCGCCACCACCGTTGCCCTCGGTGTCTCCGCCACCACCACCGCCGCCCATGACGCTCGCGGCGGGGATGATCGTGATGCCCTGCTCTTGATAGGGATCGCCGTACACACGCCGGACGGTGACCGCGTCGCGCGCTGCGTCGAGACGTTCGAGAACGTTCATCGCTGCCTCCCCTACTGCGTGCCGAGTGCTTGACGCCGGCACTGCGTGCCGGGTGTCTTCAGTCCTGTCCAGTGTGCGCCACCGTCGAGCGTGCGCTTGAGGCCGCCGCGTGCGGGCCTTAGTTAGACCTCGAGCTCGAGACCCTCGCGCGCGACGACGACCTCGAGGCCGGGCAGCTTCTCGCGGCCGGTGCGCTGCGCCTGCAGGCCGATGTGGTCCAGCGCGTCATCGGTGCGGTCCGGGTCGTGGTGATAGAGGACGAGCCGCTTCACCTTCGCCTTCGCGGCGACGTCGATCGCCGCGTCGATCGTCGAGTGACCCCAGGTCTCCTTGAAGTCGCTTGGCAGGAACTGCGCGTCGTGGATGAGCGTGTCCGCGCCGGTGGCGAGCTCGACGACCGGATTCTTTTTGCCCGTCATGAAGTCCTCGGTGTCCGTCGCATACACGACGGACTTGCCGTCGGCCTCGATGCGATACGCGAGCGCCGGTGCAGGGTGGTAGATCGACGCAGCTCGCACGCGATATGGCCCGAACTGGCGCTCGGACCCGTCGGCCATCTCACTGACCTCGATGTTCGCCGGGATGTTGTCGAGGTCGACTGGAAAGAACGGGTCGTCCATGCGCAGGCCGAGCAGCTCCTTCATCGGACGGTCGTGCTTGGGGCCGACGATGCGCAGCAGGCCGTTGGGCACGTATGCCGGTCGGAAGAACGGGATGCCCTGGATGTGGTCCCAGTGCAGATGCGAGATGAGCAGGTCGACGGTGAGCGGCTTCGCGCCGTTCGAGTTCATGAGGCTGATCCCGAGCTCGCGGAGGCCCGTGCCCGCGTCGAGCACGAGGAGGGCGCCCGTCGAATCACGCACCTCGACGCACGCGGTGTTGCCCCCGTAGCGCACCGTCGTCGGTCCGGGCGTGGGGATCGAGCCACGCGTTCCCCAGAAGCGGATGTACATCTAGCGGCGCGCCACTACGTCTTCGTGGCCGCGGTGGCGGCGTCACGCTCCGAGAGCGCCGCCTCCGCGATCGTGCCCATCCCCTCGTCAGTCGGCTTCGGCCAGGTTGACTTGAGCTCATCCATCGCGCGCGCGAGCTCGGGTATTGCGCGACGCACGGCCTCCATCACCCTTGGATCGAGGTGCGGGCCGGTCATCTCTTTCATGAGCTCCATCGTCTTGTCGAGCGGGTACGCCGGCTTGTAGTAGCGCGGCGCGGTGAGCGCATCGAAGACGTCGGCCGCCGCGACGATGCGCGCGCCAATGTGGATGCGGTCGGCGTTGAGTCCCCTGGGGTATCCCTTCCCATCCATACGCTCGTGGTGCTGCGACGCGATCATCGGCACCTCGCGCATGTCGAGCGGGAAGACGAGACGCGCGAGGAACTCCGCGGTCTTCTCGGCGTGCGCCTTCATGTACGCGAGCTCGGCCTCGTCGAGCTTTCCCGGCTTCTGGAGGAACTGGTCGCGCACCGCGATCTTGCCGTAGTCGTGCAGCAGCGCCGCGGCCTGTAACTTCTCGAGGTCTTTCCCCATCCACCCCATGGAGCGACCGATGATCGTCGCGTACCGCGTCACGCGCTGGCTGTGGCCGGCGGTCTGCTGGTCGCGGGCGTCGACGGTCGTCGCGAGCGTCTCGATGAGGCTCTGCCACAGCCGTTTCTGCTCGGCGACGAGCTGTGCGTTCTCGACCGCGACGGCGGCGGACGCGCCAAGCGACGCGAGCGTGTTCTCGTCCTCAGCGTTGAACGGCCCGCCGCCCTTCTTGTTCACCACCTGGAACACGCCGATGACGCGGCCCTCGTTGCCCTTCATCGGGAACGTCAGGAGGCTCTTCGTCTGGTAGCCGGAGAGGCGGTCGGGCTCCGGATTGAAGCGCGGGTCCTTGTAGGCGTCCGAGATGTTGATGGTCTCGCCTGTCTGCGCGACCGTGCCGGCGATGCCGCGACCGATCGGAAAGCGGATCTCGCCCGCGCCCAGCGCGACGCGTGACCAGAGCTCGTTGCGCTCGCGGTCGATGACGTAGATCGTCGCGCGGTCCGCACCGAGGAGGTTCGCGGTCTGCTCGGCCATCGTGTGCAACAGCGCATCGAGGTCGGTGACGGCCATGAGCTGCCGAGTGATGTCGAGAATGACCTCGAGGCGCTGTCCCGCGCTGCGCCGGTCTTGGCTGCGTCGCTCAGCCGCGCGTCGTTCCTGCGGGGCGGATCCCCCAAGTGTCTTGCGCCGGTCGACACCGGTGCCGCGGCGATTTGGTTGTTTTCGCCGCTCGCCCTTGCCGTGTCCAGTCATCCTGTCGCGCTCGTCTCCGCCTGCTTCGCGGCGTCGCCTCGCGCGCGGCCGGTCATTCGCTGGTGATCTTCTCGAGGACGGGCGCGACGACGTCGGCGACCTGCTCGAGGAGCATCTGGTCGCGCCGCTCGAACGTGCCGTCGCGCTTGTTGAGCGCTTGGATGACGCCGACGGGGCGGCCCTGCTTGCCCCACACCGGGACGACGAGCGTGTTGTGCGTGCGGTAGCCGGTGCGTTTGTCGATCTCGCGATCGAATCGCGAGTCGGCATACGCGTCGGGCACGTTGATCGTCTCGCCGGTGAGTGCAGCCTGTCCCGCGAGGCCCGTGCCGATGGGCAGTCGGATCTCGGTGGACATCCTCTGGGCCACTCGAGCCCAGATCTCGTTCTTCGCGCGGTCGACGACGTACACCGTCGCGCGCTCGGCGTCGACCGCCTGAGCGCAAAGATCGACGAGGCCTTTCAGGTAGGCCTCGCGGTCACGCTGGACGCTCAGGTGACCGAGCTTCACCTGGATGAGCGCGACCTTGTCGTCGAGCATGTAGTTAGTGATACCCCGCCACCGCCGCCTTCGTGATCGCGACCTCCGGCGCCGGCGCCGGCTTCGGGTTCGCCGTCGCGCCGATGCGGTTGATCTGGTAGCACCGCACGGTTTCCGCGCGGCCCTTCACCTGGATCGCGCCAAGATCCACCTTCTCCATGTCGCTACCGAGCATCGCGAGCGTCTCCGCGCTGCAGGCCACCTGGTCACGGCGCGCGATGTCCGATGACGTGAGCCGCGACGCGACGTTCGCGGTGTCGCCGATGACCGTGTACTCCATGCGACCCTTCGCGCCGAGGAAGCCCGCGACGACCGGGCCGCTGTTGATGCCGAACCCGAACGAGACGTCCGGGCCGCCCTTCTCGCGCTCCGACTGGATCCACTTCTGCATCTCGAGCGCGCACTCGACCGCCTTCCTCGCGTGGTCCTTCACCTCGATCGGCGCGTTCCAGATGACCATGATGTTGTCACCGTTGTACTTGTTGACCGTCCCCTCATAGCGGTTGACGACCTCGACCATGCCGTCGAAGTAGCGGTTGAGGTGCTCGAGGAGCGTCGCCGGCGTCATGCCCTCGGACATCGTGGTGAAGCCGCGGATGTCGCCGAAGAGCACGGTCACGGTCCGCTCCTCGCCGCCGAGGCCGAGCTGGCCCGCCTCCTCCTTCTCGAGGATGGTGCGCGCGACCGACGGCGTCACGAAGCGGCCGAACGTGCTCTGCGTGCGCGCGACCGCGCGACGCTCCTCGACGAGGACATAACCGAGCGCGATCACCCACCAGAACGCCGATGGGATGACGTATCCGATCGACGGCACCTCGACCGGACCGTTGCCGACATCGCCCGACGTCTGCAAGCCGAAGAGCACGTAGCCGGCGAAGATGTACGCCAGCATCGCGCCGAGCGATAAGAGCAGACCTCGCAGGTGCCAGCGCACGACGAGGAACATCCCGATGGCCGTGAGCGCGAGCATCCACAAGAGCGTCGTGAAGAATCCCTGCTTCAGCACGGGATAGCGGTTCGTGAAGATCGACTGGGCTGCGTTGGCCCAGATCTCGACGCCGTACATCTTGAGTCCCGCGTTCGGCACGGGGTAGTCGTCCGGCACCGCTGAGATCGAGTGCGCGCCGACGAAGATCGTGCGACCGGTGATGAGATTCTTCGGCACGTTCCCGGCCGCCACATCCTTCAGCGACACGACACAGAATTCGCCGTCGACGGAGCACGGCGTCTTGAGAACGCTCGTCGGCGTCGCCGGGGCGGACGCGTAGTACACGGGCATACCGCCCGCACGGTTGATCGGCATCACGTGATCTCCAGCGGGTGTCGGCAGGATGAAGCGGTCGTTCTCGATGCGCGAGCTCGCCAGATCGCCTTTGAGCCGCATCGCTGCGGCCGCAAGCGGCAGTCCGAAGTAGCGCTCGCCGTTCGGACCCTCGATGACGAGCTGGCTGTCGCGCACCACGTGATCGGGGTCCTGCTTGATGTCGACCGCGCCAAGTGCAGCGGCCGCGCTGCGGAACTCGGGGATCGGCAGTTGCAGCGACGCGTACTTCGTGCGGTGATCGCCTATCGCGGTCTCGGCGACGCCCTGCATCGCAAGAATGACATTGCCCGCGTCCTTGATCGCCGCGGCGAGCATCGCGTCGTCTTCGGGGCTCGCCGACTTGTCGTAGAAGGACACGTCGAAGGCGACGACGAAGGGGTTCAGCGGCTTGAGCGCGCGCAGCATCTCCGCGTACACGCGTCGCGGCAGCGGATAGACGTTGTACTGCTTCACCGTCAGGTCATCGATCGCGACGATCGTGATCTGGTTGCGCACGACCGCGGGTGAGTTCGTGATCGCGCGGTCGTAGACCGCCGTCTGCAGTGTCGTGTCGAGCGCTTCGGTGAAAAGCGCGCCGGAGCCGATGAGGAGCGCGAGCGCGGCCAGGCCGGCGATGACAACGCGCTGTCGGGTCTGCCGCTTCGCGAGCAGCCGGCTCAGCATCCTTCCCTCGCCCTTCCTGCCCGCGACCGCGCGGGTGGTCAGATTCTAGGGTTCACACTTCGCTCAACAGGGACCCCTGCCCCTGCCCGGCGGAGCACCCCCTCGAGAACTGTTATCGCGCGAACATAGTCATCAAGTACGAGTCGCTCGATCGGTGTGTGGTCGTAACGAGAATCGCCCGGACCGTACGCGACCATCGGGCAGCCCCACGCCGGCGCGAGGATGTTCATGTCCGAGGTCCCGCTCTTCACCTTGAACGTCGCGCGACCCCCGGCGTTAGCGATCGCCACGACGAACGCGCGTGCGAGTGGCGTCGAGCGCGGCGTGCGCGCGGGCTCCTCGGAGCCGATCGTCTCGACCGTTACACGCGAGTCGCCGCCGTGGCCACGCGCGAGCGCACTCACTTCATCGGCGAGATCCGCCGTCGCGATACCCGGCGGGATGCGGAACCCCACGCGAAGCTCCGCGCGTTCGACGAGCCCGTCGCTCTCTCCGCCCTGGATAGCCTCGAGCCGGCAGTCAAGTCGCGCGAAACCATCCGCGCCCGGTGTGCGTCGATCGGCGGCGGCGCGGATGGCCTCCCACAGACCCAGCGCCTCTTCCGTGCAGGTCGGACCCGGCGCGGCGCCGTGCCGCGCCTCGCGCGCGAGCAAGACGCGCAGCGCGAGGCGACCTTTGTACGCGACGGTCACCGCGTCCCACGCCGACGGCTCGCCGATGACGCACCAGTCCGGCGCGGCTAGGCGCGCGCGATGTCGTGCGCCTGCGCTCGTCGGCGATTCCTCCTCGACCGCGCCGACGACGGTGACTCGCACGCCCGGGATCTTGCGCGTCGCCGCGGCGACGAACGCGGCGAGCGGACCCTTCGCGTCTACCGCGCCGCGACCGACGAGGTCCCCGTCCTCGATGCGCACCGGGATCTCGCCGCGCACCGTGTCGATGTGACCGAGAAGGACGACGTGGATCGGTCCTTCGCCGATCTCGCCCACCGCGTTGCCGGCGTCGTCGACCGTCGCTCGGAATCCTCGCTCGGCCATGCGCGCGACGAGCCACTCGACGGCCTCACCCTCATCGCGCGAGATGCTGGGAATCTCGACGAGGCCGCGGACGAGCTCGATGTCATCAGTTTGCGTCACCGGGCTGACGCGGCTACGGCCAGCGGAGCGACGACTCGAGACGCTCGCCCGAAACGAGATGAAAGTGGAGATGCTTCGAGTCTTGATATTTCCCTAGGTTCGTCACGACGCGACATGCTCCAGTCCTGTCGACCACCTGAGCTGCGATAGCGCGGAGTGCGCGTATCAAGTCGAGGGCCTCGTCATCCGACCAGCTCGGATCAATGAGCGACAAAACGTGGCGGCGCGGAATGACAACGATGTGTGTCTGGAACGAAGGACGCGTCTGATGGAACGCGAGAACGTTCGCCGTTTCCATAACGACCGCGACACTCGTACGGCCGCTCAGAACTTGCGAGCAGTAGAAGTCCATGTCCATGGATTGGCAAGGTAGCTACAGGCCGATTGGGTGCCAGACGGTCTTGAGCTCCAGCAAAGCAGAGATCTCGTAGGGGCTCTGCCCGTCGACCTTCCCGCGCACGATGCGCTTCACGTTCTCGGCGCCGAGCTTCTCGAGCTCCGGTCCGTCGCCGTCCGCGCCCGAGAGATCGAGTGCAGCGACGTCCATGTGCGCCGCGAGCACCGGCGCGAGCTCCGCGCGCTGCCCGGTGAGGATGTTCACGACACCGGCAGGGACGTCCGCGGCCGCAACACACTCGGCGAGCTCGATCGCCGCGAGGGGATGCGCGTCGGAT
>VBJD01000016.1 GCA_005887995.1 Chloroflexota bacterium | reverse complement strand
GCCGGGCGCTCCAGGCGCTCCGTCAAATCTGAGCGGGATCTCGGCGAGTTTCTCGAGACCCATCGCCCAAATGCTCCGCTCACTGGGTGCGGGCAGGAACGGGCGGAGCCCCGCCCCGCAATGCGGGCACGGTGACGCGGTCATGTTCTCGACGCCACCAAGCACGCGAACGTTGAGGCTTCGGAACATCTGAACGGCCTTGCGGCCATCGAGATGAGCGACGAGTTCCGGCGTGACGACGACGATGGCGCCCGCGCACTGTATTTCGCGCACCAGGAGATGCTGGACGGCGCTCGTGCCGGGCGGGAGATCGACGACGAGATAGGCGAGATCCGGCCACCGAACGTCATGTACCAACTGCTTCGCGATGAGGCGTGCGGTCATCGCGTCGACGCCCAGTGGCTGATCCTCACCGAGGATGAATCCGGTCGAAGCGATCGCAATGTCGTCCCGTATGACTGGCACGAACTGTTGCGTGGAGCGCGAGGCGAGGATCCAGCTGCGCGTCCATCGCTGATGCTCGATGTCCAGCATCACCGGTATGTTCGGTCCGTAGAAGTCGAGATCCAGGATGCCTACGCGTCCGTGCGCTCGCAGCGCGCGCGCGAGGTCGAGCGCTACGGTCGACTTTCCGACGCCACCCTTGCCGGCGCCGACCGCAATGACGCGACGTTCCATTGCGACATTGTCGGCGTCCTATCCTGACCACGATGCAGGCCGTAGTCATGGCCGGCGGCGAGGGGAGCCGGCTCCGACCTCTGACGATCAATCGGCCGAAGCCGATGGTGTCGATCGTCAACAAGCCTTGCCTCGGTCACATCTTCGACCTCCTGCAGCGCCATGGGATCACCGACGCGTTCGTCACGTTGCAGTACCTCGCATCGCAGATCCAGGACTCGTTCGGCGACGGCGGCGCGGTCGGCATGCGCCTGCGCTACAGCATCGAGGAGACGCCGCTCGGCACCGGCGGCTCGGTGCGGCAGATCGGCGACGGCCTCGAGGGCACCTTCCTCGTCATCTCCGGAGACGCGCTCACCGATATCGATCTCTCGGCCGTCGTCGCGTTCCACAAGCAGCGGAACGCCGCGGTCACGCTTTGCCTCTACCACGTGCCGAATCCGCTCGAGTACGGCGTTGTCATCACGGACGACACCGGCCGCATCCAGAAGTTCCTCGAGAAGCCGTCGTGGGGCGAGGTCTTCAGCGACACGATCAACACCGGCATCTACGTCATCGAGCCGCGCGTCCTTGAGCGCTTCAAGGTCGGCGAGGCATTCGACTTCAGCAAGGACCTGTTCCCGCAGCTCCTCGCCGACGGCGAGCCGCTCTACGGATACATCGCGTCGGGGTACTGGACCGACGTCGGCTCGATCAACGAGTACGCGCGCGCGAATGCGGACGTGCTGCAGGGGAAGGTGCGCGCGGGATCGCTTGGCCGCGAGATCATGCCCGGCATCTTCGCCGACGGCGACGTCGACATCGATCCGACGGCGAAGCTCACCGGTCCGATCTATCTCGGCGATGGCGTGAAGATCTCCGGCGGCACCGAGATCATCGGGCCCACGGTGCTCCGCGACTACGTCTCGGTGGACTTCGGTGCGGTCGTCGACCGCTCGATCGTGTGGCGCAACTCGTACGTCGGTGACCGTAGCGAACTGCACGGCACGATCGTCGGCCGGCAGTGCGCGATCAAGACACGCGTCATCCTCGAAGAGGGCAGCGTCGTCGGCGACCACTGCGTCGTCAACGACGGCGCGCGCGTCCGCAGCCAGGTGAAGATCTGGCCGGACAAGCAGGTCGAGAGCGGCGCGGTCGTCGGCGCGAGCCTCATCTGGGGCGCGCAGGGGCGTCGTGCGCTATTCGGCCGCTTCGGCGTCACGGGACTGGTGAACATAGACCTCACGCCGGAATTCGTGGCGCGCCTCGGCGCGTCGTACGCATCGACGCTGCCGCAGGGCAGCACGGTCACGATGAACCGCGACCAGCACCGCTCGAGCCGCATGCTCAAGCGTGCGCTCATGGGCGGGATCGTATCGGCGGGCGTGCACGTCGCGGACCTCTCGCAGGCGCCGCTGCCCATCGGCCGCTTCCACACCAGACGCATCGGCGCCGCGGGCGGCGTGCACGTGCGCATCTCGCCGTTCGACGTGCGCGTGTGCGACCTGAAGTTCTTCGACCGTCAGGCGCTCGACATGGACAAGGCGCAGGAGCGCAAGGTCGAGACGGCGTTCTTCCGCGAGGACTTCCGGCGCGTGGGCTACGACAAGGTCGGCGCGATCTTCGAGTCGGCGCGCGTCGGCGAGGCGTATAGCGAGGCGTTCCTTGCCGAGATCGTGCATCGCCGCGAGGTCGCTGAGCGGAAGTTCAAGGTCGTCGTCAACTTCTCGCACGGCACGGCCGCGCAGTTCCTGCCGCAGCTGCTCAACACGCTCGGTGTCGAGCTCATCTCGATCAACGGTGTCGTCTCCGAGAACGTCGGCTCGCGCTCGTTCGAGGAGTTCCAGGCTGAGAAGCGCGAGCTCGCGGCGATCGTGTCGACGCTCACCGCGTCGAATGGAGTCATCATCGACGCGGGCGGTGAGAAGGCGTTCTTCGTCGACGACCTCGGCCGCATCACCACGGACATGCAGCTCCTCACGGCGTATGCGTGGCTCTCGGCGCAGGTGACGCCGGGTGTCGTCGCCGTGCCGGTGTTCGCGCCGTCGTCGATCGAGCGCATCGTGCAGGAGGCCGGCGGACGCGTGCAGCGCGTGCGCGCGTCAGCGAGCGCGCAGATGGACATCGCCGCGCGCGAACATCCGCTCGTCGTCGGCGACGGCGTCGGCGGCTTCATCTTCCCGCGCTTTCATCCGTCCTTCGACGGACTGTTCGCGACGGTGAAGCTGCTCGAGCTGCTGGCCGTGACCGACAAGAAGTTGTCGGACGTCATCGACGAGTTGCCGCCCTCGAACGTCGCGCGCGTCCAGGTGCCGTGCCCGTGGGACCAGAAGGGCCGCGTGCTCCGAGTGCTCGCGCAGGACCCGCGCACCGAGCGCGTTCGTCAGATCGACGGCGTGAAGCACCAGGAGAACGGCGAGTGGGTGCTCGTCCTACCCGACGCGGACCGTCCACTCTTCAACGTCTACGCGGAGGCGCCCGACGAGAGCCGGGCCTGGGCGCTCGTGCAGGAATACGCCGAGCGCCTCGAGCATCTGCGAGCAGAAGCCTGATGGTCCGCATCGCACTCGCGCAGTGTGCGCCGGCGCTCGGGGCACTGCGGCGGAACGTCGCGATGCATCAGGAGTGGATCGCGAAGGCCCGTGCCGCAGGTGCGGCGCTGGTCGTCTTCCCCGAGCTCGCACTCACCGGGTACTACCTCAAGGATCTCGCCGGCGAGATCGCGTGCCGCTCAGACGGGGACGAGCTGCGTCCGATCGTCGACGCATCGCGTGACATCGACATCTGCACCGGATTCGTCGAACGCGCCGACGATGCGCGACTCCACATTGCGCAGGGCTACTGGTCGCGCGGGAAGCTCGTGCACGTGCATCGCAAGGTCTATCTGCCGACGTACGGCATCTTCGACGACGGGCGGTACTTCGGTGCCGGCGATCGCTTCGAGGTCTTCAAGAGCATCGTCGGTCCGGCGGGCATCGCGATCTGCGAGGACCTCTGGCACGCGTCAGTGCCATACCTGTACAGCGCGACTGGGGCGACGGTCGTGCTCTCGCCGGCCGACAGCCCCGGCCGCGGCGTCGCGGAGGGCGGCGATCTTGGGACGGCGGAGTCGTGCCGGCTCATGGACCGGTTCTACGCGCAGTACCTCACGCTGTACGTCGTCTTCGCGAACCGCGTCGGGCACGAGGACGGCATCGCGTTCTGGGGCGGGAGCGAGGTCGTCGCTCCCGACGGCACGGTGGTGGCGCGCGCGCCGGACTTCGAGGAGCAACTGCTTGTCGCCGACATCGATCCCGCGCTCGTCGCTCGCGAGCGCGACCGCAACCCGCTCATCCGCGACGAGCGTCCCGACATCGTGCTCTCGACGCTCGCGCGCCGCCGCGGCATGGCGGATTGAGAACAATTGAGCGAGGAGCAGTTCATCTGCGACGAGCGAATCGTCCTCGGGAGTGACAACGAGCGGTTGAATTGATCAGCGACCGCATCGGGGCGATTCGCCCCGACCCGAAGGACCTTTCTCCGCTGCGCATCGACGAAGCGCTGGTGCGCAGGATGCTCGTCGCGTTCCTGCGCGAAGAGACGGCGAAATCCGGCCACAAGCGCGTCGTCGTCGCGGTCTCCGGTGGCATCGACAGCGCGGCGGTCGCCGCGCTCGCGGCGGAGGCGATGGGGCCGAAAAATGTGACCGCGCTCTTCATGCCCTACCGGACCTCACACAAGGACTCGACCGAGCACGCGCGCCTCGTGGCGAAGACGTTCGACGTCGCCCTCGACGAGATAGACATCACGCCACAGGTCGACGCGTACTTCGCGCGCGACGCGTACTCCGCACGCGCCGACCACGTCGACCGGATCCGACGCGGCAACAAGATGGCGCGCGAGCGCAAATCGATCGAGTACGACCGGTCGTGGCCGGACGGCCTCGTGCTCGGGACGAGCAACAAGACGGAGCTGCTCCTCGGATACGGGACGCGCTACGGAGATATGGCCTGCGATCTCAATCCGGTGGGCGATCTGTACAAGACCCAGCTCCGTGAGCTCGCGGTGCTG
>VBJD01000015.1 GCA_005887995.1 Chloroflexota bacterium | reverse complement strand
GCGCTCCTTGCCGGCCATCTGCGCCTTCTCGCCGAGCGGCTGTCCGCCGGTGCTGTGCCCGTGCAGCGCACCGTCGCTACGCGCGTCGCTTCGCGCCCAGGGGCCCCCACCCCTGGGGCCCCTACCCCCTGGACCGATCGCCGCGAGGTCGAGCGTGCACGCGTCGGCAATCCTGCGCGCGTTGCGGAACGCCTCGTCATGCCGGTCGAGCCGCTCGCGCAGCACGACCTCGTCCTTGAGCCAGTACTCGCCGTTCGGCTTGAGGCGGTCGCCCGCGTCGTCGAGCGTCGCGCCGATGTCGATGCAGCGGAGCACATCGTGCAAGCGCCGCCCCGATGGCCACGCGTAGTGCACGTTGTTCGTGACGACCGCGCCGAGTCCCTGCTCGTTCGCGAGGCCGACCATCTCGTCGCACAGCGCGGGATCGTCCGGATCGAGATGGTCAGAGATCTCTACGAAGCAGCGCTCGCCGAAGATCTGCGCGAGCGTCGCGAGTGCGTCACGCGCGCCGTCGAGATCGCCTGAGCGCACGAGGCGCGGCACCTGCCCGTGCGCGCAGCCGGTCAGCGCGAAGAGGCCGTCGGGGTTCTCGCGCAGGAGCGCGAGCGTCGCGCGCGGCTTCGTCTTCTCGCCCGCGAGCTGCGCCGCGGAGATCGTGCGGCAGAGGCTGCGCCAGCCGACCTCGTCCTTGGCGATGAGCACGACATGCCCGAAGTCGAGAAGGTGGAGCTCCGCGCCGAAGATCGGACGCACGCCCATCTCGTTCGCCGCGTTCCAGAAACGCACCGCGCCGTACAGGCCGTTCGTGTCGGTGAGCGCGAGCGCGTCCATCCCGCGCTCCTTTGCCGCGACGACGAGGTCGTCGACCGACGACGCGCCATCGAGGAACGAGTGGCTGCTGTGCGTGTGGAGTTCGACGTAGCCAGACGCCATCCGCGCTCCCCACCAGACGGTCTAGAACGGATGTTCTATCATCCTCGTGCCTACCAGTCCAGGGCTTCGGCCGGCACGTGCGCGAGGTCGGGCGCGGTCCAGTCCGCTCCGGCCGCGGTGAGCGCGCGCGCCTCGAACGACGTCGTGAGCGCAAGGCAGCGCGCGCCCGCCGCCTTCGCGGACTGCACGCCGCTGAGGGCGTCCTCGACGACCAGGCACTCGACTGCGGACAGCGCGAGCGCACGGCAGGCCGCGAGGAAGATGTCCGGCGCGGGCTTCTTACGCGTGACGTCGTCGCCGTCGATCACCGCATCGAAGCCCGAGCGCGGAACTCCCAACTCGCGGAGGTTCGCGTCGACCTTCACGCGATCGGCGCCTGATGCGACGGCGAGCTTCAGCCCTCGCGAGCGACACGCGCGGATGAAGTCGACCGCGCCGGCTGTCGGGCGCAGCTGACCGCGGATGATCTCGTCGTAGATCTCGTATGTGCGCGCTTTGTCGCGCGCGGAGTCGAGGGCGATCCCGCGCCGCTCCGCGACCCCGCCGATGAAGCGGTCCTCACCCATGCCGATGAACGGCCGGAACTCCTCCTCGCGGACGGTGAAGCCCTTCTCGGCGAACATGCGGATCGCGGCCTCGGCGATGAACGGCTCCGAGAGCACGAGGACGCCGTCCATGTCGAAGATCACGCCGCGCACCCATGCACGCTAGCGAACAGAACGGGGGCGCCGAAGCGCCCCCGTCCGTAACTGCGACGCGAACTCGTCCTATGCGGTGTCGAAGTTGAGCGTCATCGAGAAGAAGGCGGTGACGTCGCGCGACGGCGCCGTCTCCCCACTCTCCTCGTCTCTGTCCTCGGCTGTCTCGAGCGGCTCGGGGATGCCTGCCCCGTGAAGCTGGAGACGGATGCCGAAGCTATCCGTGTCGTGCTTGCTGAGGATCGGCAACATGTCGATGTCGAGCGACGCGAGGTTCGGATTCGTCGGATCGACGCTGAGCTGTCCGATGCGCTTGCTAGCGCGAGTGAGATCGTCGGCGTTCACCGTGTTGTCAGCGTTCCGGTAGAAAAGGACGTCGAACCGCAGGTGGGGCTCAGCCCCCTCGCGGCTCGTGCCGGGGTTGCTGAGGTCGGTCGTGTCACCGGGCGTGTTCAAGGGACCCCGCGACTCGTTGACGAGCAGATGGAGGCTCGAGTTGCTGAACGGCGCGGTGAGAAGTCCAATCAGGACTTTGACATCGAACTCCTGCACCGCGCGCATGATGTTGCCGTCGGCGATCCCGACTGGCGCGACTCCGTCACCGTTCCAGTCGCCCACGGTGACGGTCTGGGTCTTTGCATTGAAAGTGAGCGTCCCGCCCGCGCTCGGCTCGATGCCGATGCGCTGCGGGTTGCCTTCGAGGAACTCGAGCTTCGCATAGCGCAGCCCGGCCTGATCCATCGGATCGGCGAAGCTGTTGCTGAGCGCGTTGTCCGTCGTGAGGTTCTGCGAGAGGAACGCGACGTCGTTGGGCGTGGTGATCTCGATGAAGCTCGGCGTCGCGGTCCCACCTGACTGGTATGAGCTCACGAGCAGGTCACTGAGCGTGACCTTGAGGAACTCCTGCTGGGTCTCACCGGCCTTGCGTGCCGTGAGCACCGCCTGCTTGATGTGCTCGCCGGTCGCGCACTTCTGGAACAGCGCCGGCGACGCCTTGTCGCTCACCTTCGTGAATTGGAAGTCTTGGAACGTGGCCTTGCCCGCGCCGGCACCGCCGGTCGCGCGCGTCGTCGTCTGCCTGACGCCCCAGCTGAACGACGCGACCTCGATCTCGCCCTTGTGTTTATCGTCGGTCGATTCGCCGCTGATGCCGTCGATCTTCAGGAAATAGTCGACGAGAGCCATGGCCTTAAGCCTTCTTGTTCTGCTTCAGATCAAACCCCGCGTTGATGGTCTCCCCGATAGTGCCGTCCGGCTTCTGCGTCGCGAACGAGTACTCGATCTTCGCGAAGTTGAGCGAGAACTGATCGGCCGGGATGTCGCCACCGCCGCCGCTCTGGTACGAGCTCACGAGCACGTCGGAGAGCGTGATCTTGTAGAACTCGATCCCTGGCCCTTCACCGCCAGCCTTGCGCAGGCTGAGGGTGCCGATCTTGATGTGCTCGCCCGTGACGCACTTGAGGAACAGCTGCGGCGAGGCTTTGCTGACCTTGTTTGTGAAGTGGAAGTCCTGGAACTGCGCCTTCCCCGCGCCGCCGCCCCCGCCGAACGCGAGGGTCCCGCTCTGCGTGACCCCCCAGCTGAAGGACTCGATCTCGATCTCGTCCTTGTGTTTCGAGTCTTGCGATTCGCCCTTGATGCCGTCGAGCTTCAGGAATGCATCAACTGCCATCGTCTTCCCCTCCTAATCCAGGAGCGTGAGCAGGATTTCGGCTTTGCCGTCCCCGCCCAGCCCGTATGTGTCCTGCCGTGCGAGGTAGCTGCCGCGGGCGCCGGTGTATTTCCCCGTGCCGCCGACGATCGCGTAGTTGCGCTCGCGTCCGCCGCCGACGCCGACACCGACGATCGTTCCGCCGGGCAGCGAGAGCGTGTGGATCTCGAACGCGCCTGTGCCTTCGCCGGTGATGTGGAAAGGCGAGTCGACGCCGACGTTCTGGGAGAAGAACTCACCCACCGTGTCACCCTTGCCGTCGACGAGCTCGCCGTAGACCGCGTAGCGCTCGCCCTTGGTCGGAAGCTTTCCGTCCTTCGCGTCGACGTGCCATCCACGGCCGAGAAGTCGCATCGTCGTCGTGCCCGACGTCGATGGACGAGCCGCGCCTGATGTCGTCGTCGCACCTGCGGCGACGGCGACCGCTGCGAGCGATGCCGCGCCGAACGCGCCGCGCTTGAGGAGCCTGCGCCTTGCTTCGCTGGGAGCGCGTGTAGCCATGCGGTGCCCTCCTTCCCCTGTAAGCGGGCACGCTGGCGACCATCCAGTCGGCTGTCAAGTCACGGAGATAACGTTCACGGTCTCATCACGCGCTTTTCACTACCGACGCGTTCGGTGAGTCCCATGCCGTACAGCCGGCGCGCGAGCCGCGCTCCGGCCGCGACGAAGCGCTCGCGGTCACGTGGCGCTAAACCCCCGGCGGCGGACGCGACACTGAGCGCTTCGCGCAGCGGTCCGCGGTCGAGGCTCTGGAGCACGTTCACGATGTGTTCGTCGACCTCCGCCTGGAAGCCGACGCCCTCCTCGAGCAGCACGCGCACGACCCCGCCGTCGCTCCCGACGGTGTTGACACGCGAGATGCGGACCGCCGCGGGCACGCGGAAACGCATGTCGAGGAGCGCGACGTCATCGCTGACCGTCTGGAGGTCGTCGGCCGCGGCGAAGACCCGACGGATGTGGTCCGATGCGACATCGAGCCGCCCGCCTTGCAGCGGGTCGACCCGCACCCAGTTCTGGGGTGCGGTCCGGCGACGAAGGACCACGGCACCGTACGCGATGCCCGTGATGCCGAGACGTTCGTAGTACGCGAGCCACTCGTCGAGCACCTTGCCGTACTCCTCGGGATCGACGGCGTCCTGTTC
>VBJD01000042.1 GCA_005887995.1 Chloroflexota bacterium | reverse complement strand
GACCACGGCGCCGCAGACCGTCGCGCCCGGACCCGTCGAGACAGTGATGTCCGCGGGGACCGCGGTGAACACCGGCGGCGTGTTGTCGAGCACCGTGACCTGCTGCGTCGCAGTCGCGGTGTTCCCCGTGGCGTCGAACGCCGTGTAGGTGAGCGTGGTGACGCCAATCGGGAAGAGGTTGCCGGTCGGCACGCCGCTGCGCACGATGCTCACGGTCCCCGGGCAGTTGTCCGTGGCGGTCCCTGTCCCGAGATCGGCCTCGGCGATGACGACTCCCGCCTGCGTCGAAGCGGGACCGGTAACACGGCTGAGGCTCGGTGGCGCGCTCAGCGCCGGCGACTCGGCGTCGACGACGGTGACCTGCTGTATGGCGGTGGCCGTGTTGCCCGCGGGATCAGTCGCGGTCCACGTCACAGACGTCGTGCCCTCCGGGAAGATGGCCGGTGCGTTGTTCGTCACCGTCACCGTGCCCGAGTTGTCCGAGGCGGTCGCCGTGCCGAGTCCGGGCGATGCGGCGCAAGTCCCGGACGAGGTGGTCACGGCGACATCGGCGGGAGCGGTGATCGTCGGCGGAATTGCGTCGGCCTCCGTGGTGAACGACCAGCTGAATGGACTCGCCAGCGCCATACCGTCGTCGGCCTTGATCGTCGTGGCGAGGCTGGCGGTGTAGGTCGTGCCCACTGCGAGCATGCTCGCGGGGGTGACCGTCGCGATGTTCGTGCTGCCGTCGTAGCCCACGGTGGCGGCGACAGTGTTACCGCTGGCGGGGCTGAGCGTGAACGAGGAGGCGGTGATCGTTGTCGCGTCCATCGCCCGCGAGAAGGTGGCGGTCGGGGCGACCGCGCGGCTCACCGCTGTCGCCCCGTTGGCGGGCGTGACCGCGGTCACCGTTGGCGATACGGTACCGGCGACGACGTTGAGCAACGTGCTGGCCGAAGTCGCGCTCTGACCATCGGGGTTGATGACAGTGATCGTGGTGGGGCCGGGAGTGGCGTTGGTCGCGTCAAGCTGCAATTGCAAAGTCGTCGGGTTGACGAACACGGCACTGGCCGTGACTCCATGGCTCATGGAGACGCTCAGGCGGCAGGCGAAGCCCGGACCCGGATCGAAGAACCCCGAGCCGCTCGCTGACGTGCCGGTGAGAACGGCAGTGGCGGAGGTGCCAATCGTGATCGATGCCACGTTGAGCGAGGCCGGAGTCGCGGGAGGAGGCGCCTGCAACTTCACGATCAGGACGCCCCAGCTGTTCGTCGCGTCGGCGATCTCCTGCGCGGTCCACATCGTCTGACCGTCGCACGGGTCGAGGCTGGTCGACGAATACGCCCCCCATCGCTGCGTACTGCTGGTTTGGACGTTGTACGCGCTCGTAGAAGGTAGATACGTCGGGTTGCCGAAGCCGACCTCGGTGCTCAGTTTGGACGAAACCGCCGCGCCGGCGTTGTCGAGGGTGCCGGCAAAACTCATCCCGAGTGCCGCATGCCCCTGCCTGCTGACCATGATGGACGGCACCCAGTAGAACTTGGGCGCGGTGGCCGCTGGATCGAAGATCGTCCCGGAGCTTTGCAGGGTCGGCGTAGACCCGAGATTCGAGATCTGATACCAGCGAACGCCGTCGCGTGTCGGGGTAGTCGAGGCTACGCCGTTGTTATCGAGCCCGATCGCATGCGCCGTCCACAAGGAACCGTTCACGATCGTGGCCTGGCTCAAACGGTCGTCCAGTCCATCAAGGGGTCGAGTGCTCCCTTTCGCGGGAACGTTTGCGGGATACCTCGTCGAGGGCACCGTGACGATCAGGTTCCCGGAAATAGAAGGAGTGCCGCCCGGGTCGGTGACTCGGCGCAGCATCAGCGTGCCAAACGACGCGCTATCGGCGCCAATGAAGTAACCCTCGGTCGCGCCGGGGTCCAGGTTCGTCACGCCCTGTGGCGCGAACGGTCCGGCGCCAGACCCAGCCGCAAGTTGCCGGAATGCGGCCACGACGAGTTGACCCGAAAGAAGCGAGCTCTTCTTAATGACGAACCCCGTCGTGCCAAGGAGAGTCGTCCCACTGGCGTTGAAGACGTTGACGCCGATATAGAGCGCGTTGGCGTCAACACCCAGCGTCGGGAAGTCGGCGAGTCCACCGGTGTCGGCATTCGGCGTCGTCCCGACGAGATCGTGCTGGAATTGGAAGAACGTGAATGACGAAGCGGCAGCGATGGTCGACCCGGAGCTTACCGCGACGAGGATGCGGTTCGGCGTGCTCACGTTCGTCATCACGACGAACCAGCGCGACGAGAGCTGGTCGTAGGCCACGCGCGGATATGTCGTTGAGGAGTTGTTTCGAACCGTGTCGAAGAACGTATCGGTGTCGGTGTTCAGAGCACCGTCGAGCACGCCGAATTTCGTGAATGTGCGAATGCGTCCGTTTGTGGCGACCAGATACTGCGTAGGGCCGACTGCTCCCGAGGGGTTGGGCGGTATGTAGCCGGACTCGGCGAGCCTGACGCCGATGAAGCTCGTTGATATGGACACGGCGGCGAGCGACGCGCTGTAACTACCGAGGGTCAGCAGAAGAACGGCAGCCACGGCCAGCGATCGACGCAACGGCCCGACGAGGGTGTATGAGGGCAGCTGGCGCGAGAGGATCTTGGCCAGAGCCCTCATGCCCGCCTCTCAAGATGTGCGACCAGACCGAGGCCGCACACAGATGCAGTCGGATAGCTACGCATCAGAACCCCTTCCCCGCGCGAATCATCGCTTACGCCGAACGAAATGGACAGGGCCCGCTCGTTCCCACTTCCCAGACTGCCGCATGCCGGTCCGTGCGCGGAGCGTCCGCGTAACCGAATAGCCGGGCCGCCCTCTTGTGTTTGCGTGACCGCGTACCCGATCGGCGCTAGGTCGCGGAGGCGAGCCACGGCCTGATCGGTGCGTCCGACAGTCGAACGGGATCACCCGATGTCACCGCGAACGACGTCTCTATTCGCGCGCCACCGACCTGTTGGTCGAGAAGGATGGGCTCGAGATTGATGCACATGCCTTCCTCCAAGACAGCATCGTTGGTGAGCGTCAGCATGCCTGGAGGATCCGGGTTCTCGAGGCCGATCCCGTGGGCCATGAACACCATGTCCGGATAGTTCGCCGATCTGAACAGGTTCTCCCGCGTGTATCCCCGGCGCTCGATGACGTCGAGCCCGGTACGCGCGATCTCGCTGCAGCGCACGCCCGCGCGTAGCTTCGCGGCACACCTCTCGTGCACCTCCGCGACTGTCTCGACCAGACGCACCGTCGCCGCGGGACGCTCCTTGCCGACGATCACGACTCGAGAGAAGTCAGCCTTGTAACCGTCGACCATTGGTCCACAGTCGAGCTGTACGAGGTCGCCCTCCTCGAGCACGCGATCGGTCGGCAGGAAGCACGAGGCAATGGTCTTGCGGCCACTGCCGAGGATGGTCCAGTACGCCATCTGCTCGGTGCCCCCGCGCATCATCGCGCCGTCGATCTGCGCCACGACCTCACGCTCTGTCGCTCCGGGGCGTGCGGATTCATAGAGCGCCGCCGCGCCGAGGTCGCCGAGCTCTCCGGCGCGCCGCAGTAGTGCGATCTCGGCCGAGCTCTTGATCGCGCGTAGTTTGTGGATCAGCGCCGTGGCGTCGACGAACTCCGCGTGCGGAAAGCGCTCGCGCAGTCCGTCGAGAACCCGCGCCGGGAAACCCGCCCAGCCACCGAGTCCCACACGCTGCGCAGTGCGTGGCAGCCGCGCGGCGATCTGCTCCACCCACTTGCTTCCGACCGTGACATCTGAGACCCACGTCGCCTGTGTGCGGTTGAACTCCCAAAAGTCCCAAGGGCTGTTGCTAAGAAGGCTCAGGCCGGCTCCGTGGCCGGGTGTGAGAACGGCGAATGCCCACTCTTCTGGCGCGAGCCACGGTTCGTAACCGGTGAGATAGCGCACGCTCCCATACGTGACGCGGCTCCCGTAGGCGACGAGCGCATCGAAGCGCTCTTCCTCCATGAGCCGCGTGCAGCGAGCGACGCGATCGCGGAACTCATCGACTGTGATGCGCATGACGCCTCCCTCGAGCTCGTTTAGGAAACCTAGCCGAACGTCTCGAGCTCGCGCGGGAACTGCGTGAGCACCTCACAGCCCGAGTCCGTGACTAGGACCATGTCCTCGATATTCACCGAGCCGACGCCCGCCACGCGCATCGCAGGTTCGAGGTCGAGGACCATGCCCGGCCGCAGTACGGTCGGGTCCCAATCCGCCAGGTATGGGGGTTCATGCACGTCGCGGCCGATGCCATGCCCGGCCTGCGGCGCGAGCATCGGGTATCCGTGGCTCCCGAGGGTCTCGTGTGCGATCCGCGCGAGGTCCGCGACGCGTACCCCGGGTCCGGTCTCGCGCAGCATCACCGAATTCGTTTCCAGAATCGCCGCGTGCGCGCGCGAGCAGTCGTCGTTCGGACGTCGGCGGAACGAGTTCACACGCGACATGTCGCTGTAGTAGCCGTGATGGATGCCCACGACGTCGATCCGCACGATCTCGCCAACAGTGGGATGGAGCTCGGTGGGCTCGATGAGTGTCACGCCCTTGGGTCCGTACGCGACCGAACACCAGCCGAACGACATTCCGTGCTCGACGAAGACTCGTGCCATCGCGGACTGCACCTGCAGCTCCGTGGGTGTTTCGGACAGCGCTTCATATCCGGCCCTGATGGCAAGATCCGTAACGCGCGCGACCTCGCGCAGTCGCGCGATCTCCGTCGGCGTCTTCACGATCCGCAGCGCGTCGAGGATCCGCGCCGCGTCGACGAACTCCGCCTTGGGGAGCAGTTCGCGCAGTCGCAGATAGCGCGGCGCCGGCGTTCCTTCGAGCTCGATGGCGACGCGCCCCGATGCGAGACCTCGTTCCGTGATCGCATCGGCCACACAACTGGCCACATCTCCGGGCGCGCCCGCAGCCGTCGGGCTCGCCTGCCCCGCATACGTCCACTTCGGTCCCCAGAAACGTCGCTCGCCGATCCACGGATCCGCGTACGAGATGCTGCCGTGCTCGCTGCTGACGGGCGTGATGAACGGTTCGAGTTTGGAGTCGCGCGGCACGCCGACGAACGTGATGCTCCACTGGCGCCCGTCCTCGAGGACGTACGGCAACCCTTGCGCAACGTAGTACGTGTAGTCGGCGAGATAGCCGACGTTGGCGCGCGAGCACGCGACGATAAGATCGACCCCCTGCTCTTCCATGAGCGCGGACGCGCGGGCGCGATCGAACGGCGGCTCAGATTTCGAGCGCGCGTGCTGGACGGCCGCCTGTGATGCGCTCATCGGGAGTCACCAGCGTGGGCGACCGCTTCGAGTTCGACCAGAAGGTCGGGGGCCGCCAGGATGCGTTTGCGCATCCCACGCAGCAGCGCGGTGATCGACTTACTGCCCACGTGACGACACGTGCTCGAAGATGCTCGAGGCGTCCGGTACTGGGCTCACCTTTGCCGCGGCGACAGCGGCCGCGACGCTACGCGTCACGTCGTCGCGCACAGCGGCCAGCCGGGCGTCGTCAGCGACGCCACGGCTCTGGAGCGCCTTGCCGTACAGCGTGATCGGGTCGCGCTCTTTCCAGCGCTCAAGCTCGCCCGCGGGCCGGTACTTCGCAGGATCGCCACGCGAGTGTCCCGCGTAGCGGTAGGTCTTCATCTCCAGGAGCGTCGGGCCGCCGCCGGCGCGCGCACGCTCGACGGCGCGAGTCATCGCCTGCATGACGACGTCGATGTCCTGTCCATCGACGACCTCACCGGGCATCGCGTAGGCGGAGGCGCGTGACGCGATGTCTTTTAGCGGCGTCGTCTTGTCAATGCGCGAGTACTCACCGTAGAGGTTGTTCTCGCACACGAACACGACCGGGAGCTTCCACACGGCCGCCATGTTCAATGCTTCGTGGAACGCACCGATGTTCGCGGCGCCGTCGCCGAAGACCGCGACCGCGACGCCGCCGTCCTTCGCGATCTGAGACGCGTACGCCGCGCCGACGGCCACGGGAATACCTCCGCCGACGATCGCGAACGTCGGAAGCAGCCCGACCTCTGGAGCCGACAGATGCATCGATCCGCCCTTCCCGCCGAGCGCGCCGTCCTTGCGACCCAGCATTTCGGCGATGAGCGCGAGCGGCGTGAGGCCGAGCGCGAGCGCGAGCCCGTGGCCACGGTACGTGCAGGTCACCATGTCGGTCGGGCGGAGGCTCGCGGCGACGCCGACGGCCACCGCCTCCTGCCCCTGTCCGGTGTGCATCGAGCCGGCGATGAGGCCTTCGAGATAGAGGTTCATCGACTCGTCCTCGATCTGGCGGATCTCGATCATGCGCGCGTACCGGCCGAGGGGTTCGGCGAGTGCAGCGCGGCGGCTTGTATCTGCTGCCTTCGGCGCCGGCGCGCCTGGCCGCCCCGACGCCGTCGCGCGCTGCGGCGGTGTCGAGCTCCGCACGAGAGCGGTGATCGCTTCGGCGGTGCGGTCGGCGGAAGGCAGGTAGTGACGCTCGAGCGCGCCGAACGGCACCGGAACGTCGGGGCAGGTGATGCGTGCCGGTGGCGCGTCGAGGTACTCGAATCCCTCACTCGCCGCGGCGCTCGCGATGTCCGCACCCCATCCGCCGGTGAACGGGTTCTCCTCGACGATGGCGATGCGGCCCGTGCGTTCGAGACTCCCGAGGACGGTCCGGCGATCCCAAGGTCGCACCGTGCCGAGGTCGATCACCTCGCACGACACGTCGGTGAGCTTCTCCGCGGCGGCGAGCGCGACCCCGACCATCTGGCCGAGCGCGACAACGGTGACGTCGGTCCCGGCGCGCGCGATTCGCGCCGTGCCGATGGGCCACAACCCATCTTCGCCATTTCGAACTTCGCCTTTCGTGTTGTAGAGGCTGCGGGGCTCTAGGAAGATCACGGGATCGTCGTCTTGGATCGCGCACCGGAGGAGGCCGTACGCGGCGGCCGGGCCGGACGGCGAGATGATGACCAGGCCGGGCGTGTTCATGAACCAAGACTCGAGCGACTGCGAATGCTGTGCCCCGAAGCCGAGGCCGCCCGCGGCGGACGCGCGCAGCACGATCGGCATGGTGATCTTGCCGGCCGAGAGGTAACGCATCTTCGCGGCCTCGGTGACGATCTGATCGAGCGCGACCCCGAAGAACTCCGCGAACATGATCTCCACAACGGGCCGCAGCCCCTTCGCCGCGGCGCCGATGGCGGCGCCGATGATCGCGGTCTCGGCGATAGGCGTGTCGCGCACGCGGTCCGGCCCGAACTCCTCGAGTAGACCGGCGGTCACTTTGAAGACACCGCCCGCCTCCGCGACGTCCTCACCGAAGACGACGACGGACGGATCGCGTTTCATCTCATCCGCGATCGCGAGCTTGATGGCTTCGCGCATCGTGAGCTCCACTTCGCAGGAACATACAACGGTGCCCTGTCGTACGCTTCGCCGCCGTGAGGAAGGGGACCGCAACGCGCGCGCGACGAGCCCCAGTGACGGTGCATCTTCCGCCGCGGTCGTGGCCTCGGCGTCCCGACGCGGTCCCCGGCACGCGCGTCGATCTGCTCGTGCACGAGCGAGTGCACGGCGCCGATCTCTACGGCGGGATCATCCAGATCGCGCCTGGCCGCACCGTCCCTTTGCACTGGCATCGTCGGGGCGAGCTCCAGTTCGTCCTGTCCGGCGTTGGGTTCCTTCTCCATCCGGATGGCCGCGAGACCGCGGTCAGGGCGCGCAGCGCCGTGTTCAGCCCGGCGGGGCGCACCGGCGCGCACGGATTCCGCGCCACCGGACGTGCTCCGCTCGCGATCCTCTTTCTGTACGGCTCACCACGCGGAAAGCGTCCGTGGCTCGCGCGTTTGAAGCATCAGCCGTGGACATCGTGAAGCCGTGAAGATCGTCGACGTGCGCGCGATGACCTGTGACGTGCCCGTTCCGCGCCCGATCATCATGGGCGACCTCCGGTACAACACCCGCGACTACGTCGTTGTGGAGATCACGACAGATGAGGGCCTGAGCGGATTCGGATGGGGCATGGCGCGGTACGCCCCTGTCGCCGAGGTCATCGAACGGAATCTGAAGCCGCTTCTCATCGGCGAGGATCCGCTCCTCAATGAGCATCTCTGGGATCGGCTCTACTACCTCAACCTGCTGATCGCGCAGCGTGGCATCTACATGCGCGCGCTCAGCGTGGTCGACATCGCCCTCTGGGATCTGAAAGGCAAGGCCGCCGGGCTTCCGGTGTGGAAGCTCCTCGGCGGGCATCGTCGGCGCATGCCCGTGCTCATGGCGGGCGGCTACGTCGCCGCCGACCGCGACGTGCGTGCCCTGCGCGACGAGGTCGCGAATTACGCGAAACGCGGCTTTCGCCTGATCAAGATCGCCGCGGGCGAGCTGGCGACGGACACCGAGCGTCTTCGCGTGGCACGCGAGGCGGCCGGTGACGCAAAGCTCATGTATGACGCCCACTGGGGATGGCGCGATCCGCAGGCGGCGCTTCGCGTGGTGCGCGGCTGGGCGGATCTCGACCTTGCGTGGATCGAGGACCCGTTCCCGTCCGAGCATCTCGCGCAGCTCGCGCGCTTCCGCCAGCGCTCGACGATCCCACTTGCGATCGGTGAGGACATCACCGGCCGCTGGGCGTTCCAGCGGATCCTCGACGACGACCTCGCCGACACGCTGCGCGTGGACGTCACGAACTGCGGCGGGTTCACCGAAGCGTTGAAGATCTGCGCTCTCGCCGCCGCGCGAGGCGTACCCGTGAGTCCGCACGTGTATCCGGAGATCCACGTGCACCTCGCGGCGGCGCTTCCGATCGTCGCGCATGTGGAGATGACCGACCCGCCGCAGGGCATCGAAGCGATGCATCGCCTCATGGCGAGCACGCTCGAGATCCGCGATGGGATGGCCGACGCACCCGACCGTCCCGGTCTCGGCTTTGAGCCCGATCGCGCCGCGCTGAAGGAATTCCGACGATGAGCACGACGCTCGGGCGTCGATGAGCGCCACGCTGGACGTTTCGCTCGCTCCTGCGCACGAGGTCGTCGCGAAGGTCGCGGCGCGGGAGATCTCGCCCGTGGAGCTCGTCAACACCGCGCGTCGGGCGTACGAGCGCCGCAACGGCGAGCTCAACGCGATCGTGACGCCGATCTTCGACCGGGCGAACGCCGAAGCGCGCGAGGCCGAGCAGCGCTTGGCGCGCGGCGCGCGACCCCGACCCCTCGAGGGCCTTCCGCTCGCGGTCAAAGACAGCATCCCGACCGCCGGCGTCCGCACCACATACGGCTCGCCGACGTTCCGCGACAGCGTTCCAGTGGAGGACGCGCTTCACATCGCGCGGCTCCGCGCCGCGGGCGCGATCATCGTCGGGAAGACGAATACCCCGGAGTTCGAGGTCGGCATCAATACGCGCAATCCGCTCTTCGGGCAAACGGTCCACCCGCGCGACGCGAGGCTCGGATGCGGCGGGTCGAGCGGCGGATCGGCGGTCGCGCTCGCGGCCGGCATGTGCGCGCTTGCGGATGGCACCGACCACGGCGGATCGGTGCGTATCCCGGCTTCGCTCGTCGGCGTTGTCGGCCTGCGTCCCTCGCCGGGGCGGATCCCGCTGTTCCCCTCGGCCTGGGTCGCCGATCCGTTCAGCGTCCCGGGCCCGCTCGCGCGAAGCGTTCGCGACGTCGCGCTCATGATGTCTGTCATGGCGGGACCTGATCCTCGCGTGCCCATCTCGATCGACGAGCCCGCACCTGGACCGGAGCTTGATCCGGACGTACGCGGCTGGCGCATCGCTTGGACGCGTGACCTGATGGGACTGTTTGCGGTCGACGATGAGGTCGGCGCGGCCGTCGAGCGTGCTGCGCGGCGCTTCGCCGAGCTCGGATGCGACGTCGAGGAGGCCGCGCCGGATTGGCGCGACGCTCGCGAGATCATCGAAGTCGTGCGCGCGTACCGCACGACCATCGTGATGAGCGAGCTGCGCGCGCAGGCCGCAGCCAGCGGCAACGCGTGGCTTCGCGAGTACATCGAGCGCGCCGATCGCTTGCTCGCGAAAGACGCCGGCGCGGCTGAAGCACAACGGTCGCGCTATCTGGAGCGGACCGCGGCGTTCTTCGCCCGCTACCGACTGCTATTGCTCCCGGCGACGGCGTGGACCGCGTTCCCGAAGGAGCGCGACTTCCCGGAGATCGTCGGCGGCCGGCGAATGAGCGGTGTCATCGAGGCGATCCTCGCCACATACGCGGTCACCATCGCCGGTCTGCCCGCGCTGGCGCTGCCGTGCGGCGCGTCGCGCGCGGGACTCCCCATCGGTCTGCAGATCGTCGGTGGCTGGCACGCCGACCGCGACGTGTTGCACGCGGGCGTCGCGTTCGAGGACGCGGCATGACGACGCTGCAGCAGGCCGAGGTCATCGACGCCGCGGAGTTCGCAGAGCGCCGCCGTCATGTCGAGGCCGCCACGCGTGCTGCGGGTCTGGATGCGCTCATCGCCTTCACGGCCACGAATCTGCTCGGCCCAAGCGCTTTCCTCAGCGGATACGAGCCGCACTTCGGCCCGCGCGACGTCAACGTCGTCCTGCTCGTGCCGGGCGGCCGCGCAACATTCGTCAACTACGCCTACTGGGATGAGCTGCCCGCGATGCCGTGGCTGGACGAGCAGATCGTCAAGCCGAATCTGCCCGAGATGGCGCGGATCGTCGCCGAGCGCCTGCCGGGTGGTGAGACGCGCGTCGGCGTGGCGGGCTACGCGCTCTTCCCGGCGTTATTCGCGGCGCTCATCAGCGAGCTGCGACCCGGCGCGCGTCTTGTTGACGCGCCGTCGCTCCTCCTCGACCTCGCGGTCCACAAGAGCAAAGCGGAGATCGCCATCCTGCGCGAGACCGCGCGGATGACTGACGCTGGCGTCGACGCGTTCCATGCGCTGGCGAGCGAGGGCGCCGACGAGCGCGACGTCGCGATCGCGGTCGAGTCCGCGATGATCCGCGCGGGCGCCGACCGCGCCGCGTTCCCGCCGCTGGTGTTCAGCGGTCCGCGGGTCGAGACCGGGATCGGCTTCCCGCAGCGTCGCCGGCTCGCGGATCGTGAGCAGTTGAACATCGTCGTCGGTGCCGCATATCGCGGCTACAAGATGGATATCGGCCGGGTCACGGCTATCGGCCGTCCATCCGCCGAGCACAGGCGGGTGATGGAGACGGCGGCGCTCATGCTCGACGCGATGCTCGCCGCGGTCCGCGCCGGTGCACCGGTCGCAGCGCTGTCGGATGCCGCGATGCGAGTCACAACCGAGCAGGACATGAGCGAGTGGTCGTACCGCTTCGGGGTCGCGGGCTACGTCGGTCACGGCATCGGCTGTTGGCTGGACGAGCCGCCGCGTCTTCGGACCGGCGAGCCCGGCATGCTCGCTGAGGGAACGGTCCTCGTGCTCGAAGCGCGTCTCGGTCGCGTCGGGCACGGCGGCGCGACGCTCACCGATCCGGTGCTCGTCACCGCTGACGGGTGCGAGCGTCTGTCGTGCACGGAGTACCGGACATGGTGAGCGGCGACGCCGGGCACTGGGTACTCATCCGCGCCGGCACGCTGATCGACGGCGAGGGGAATGTCGCGCATCACGTCGAGGTGCTCGTCCACGGCGAGAAGATCGTCCACGTCGGACCCGCGGGTTCAGCGCCGCGCGTGGCCGACGAGGTGACGCGCATCGACGCGTCGCAGGACACGCTCATGCCTGGGTTGATCGACGCGCACCTCCATCTCACGTATTCGGGGCACCTCGGGATGCAGCAGCTCGAGTGGCCGCGCTCGCTTGAACTCGCGGCCGTAAGCGCCGGCGCCAATGCGACGAAGGCTCTGCGCTTCGGCTACACGGGCGGGCTCGACGTCGGCTGTCGCGGCAAGATCGGAGTCGCGACGAAGGCCGCGATCGCGGAGGGCACGATCGAGGGACCGACACTGCGCGTGAGCGGCCAGATCATCAGCCCGGTCGGCGGCCCGCTCGATCTCTGGCCGTCGAGCATGCGCCTCGATCCCGCGACGCGGCTCGCGGCACTCGTCTCGGGCGTCGAAGACGCGCGGCGCGTCATTCGCGAGCAGGCCAAGGACGGCGTCGACAACATCAAGTTCCAGATCTCCGGGTCGACCGTTCAATCAAAGCGACGTGGGCGCGCGTCGTTCTTCAGCGACGAGGAGCTGCGGGCCGCCGTCGGGCAGGCGCACGACCTCGGCCTCTCGACCGCTGCGCACGCCGAGGGACCAGAGGCGATCAGCGCCGCGATCCGCGCAGGCGTCGACACGGTGCAGCACGCATCGTTCATCGACGATCCGACGATCGAGCTCCTCTCAGCGCATCCAGACGCGCGGCTCGTGTTCACGCTCGGCGTTTACGACGACATCATCCACATCGGCCCGTCGATCGGCTACCCGAGCGAGGGCAGTCAGCGGGTCCGCGACGTATGGGAGCGGATGGTCGCCGCCGTGCGCCTCGCGTACGAGCGCGGTGTGCCGTTCGCGGTGGGCTCCGACGCCGGTGGCGCGGTCCACCCGCATGGTCGCTACGCGCGGGAGATCGTGCTACTGGTTCGCGTGTGCGGGATCCCCGTCGAGCGCGCCGTGCGTGCGGCCACGTCTCACGCGGCTCGCGCGGCCTGGCTCGGCGGTGCTGGCGTCATCGGCGCGGACCACGATGCCGACCTCGTGGTCGTCGCGGGCGATCTCGTCCGCCGTGTCGAGCTTCTCGAGGATGATGCGAACATCCGTGTCGTCATGAAGAAAGGCCGGATCGTGAGACGCATCTCGGGCAGCGAGATCGTTACGACGACGATCGCGTAATTGTTCCGCAGCACTTAGGAGTTGGTGGATCGTGAATGGCGCGCATGACATGGGTGGAGTGATCGGCCACGGCGGGCTCGACGCGGGGCGAGATGAACGCGCCGTGCACCATTCATGGGAGGGCCGCGTCAACGCGATGATGCGGTTGCTTCTCGCACGCGGCCTTTTCAATTTGGATCAGTTCCGTCACGCGGTCGAACGTATTCCCGCGTCGGAGTACCTTGCGAGCGCGTACTACGAGCGCTGGCTTACAGCGCTCGAAGCGCTCACGCGCGAATCGCGGGACGAGACGATCGCGCTAGTGGAGCACAGGCGCGAAGCGCGTTTCGCACCGGGCGATCCGGTCATTGTTCGAAACGTTTACACCAAGCGTCATACGCGTCTCGCGCGCTACGTCGCGGGAAGGCGAGGCATTGTCGAGTCTGTACACGGTCCGTTCCTTTTGCCCGATACGCGTGCGCATCTGATCAGCGCGGACTGGGAGCCCGTCTACACCGTCGTGTTCGAGAGCTCTCACCACAGCGGCGGTCGACTCAGTCGTCGCCAAATTCGAGCAGGACATCGGCCCCACCCTGGGCGCACGTGCGGTCGCACATGCCTGGGTCTCACCCGACTACAAACGGCGTCTACTCAGCGACGCGAAGTCGGCTCTGACCGAGATAGGGATCACCGAGCATCAGGCCGAAGAGCTCATCGTCGTCGAGAACACTTCGAGCGTCCATAACGTGATCGTGTGCACTCTCTGCTCGTGTTATCCGTGGATGGTCCTCGGCTTGCCGCCGACCTGGTACAAGTCGGCGCCGTACCGTTCGCGCGCGGTCCTCGAGCCGCGCACGGTGCTCCGCGAAATGGGTCTGGAGCTGCCGCAGCAGATCGACGTACGCGTTTGGGACTCGAGCGCGGACATCCGCTACATGGTCCTGCCCATGCGGCCACGCGGCACCGACAATTGGACCGAGGATGAGCTCGCGGCGGTCGTG
The DNA here is from genome assembly GCA_005887995.1 of Chloroflexota bacterium. Taxonomy (GTDB): domain Bacteria; phylum Chloroflexota; class Limnocylindria; order P2-11E; family P2-11E; genus CF-39. The sequence goes on along the minus strand of VBJD01000042.1, from coordinate 35,067 downwards.
ACACGTGACTGCATGATCGGTGTCGCCGTCCCTCGGGTACCGGCGAGCGTCGGATGACGGATATCCGGAGCGAGATCGCCTATCTCGAAGGGATCCCCAGGAAGAACGGCGAGCTGGTGTTTTCGGCGCCGTGGCAGGGACGCGTGTTCGGGATGGCCATCGCGCTGACCGCCGAGCGCTTTCAATGGGAGACATTCCGTAGCCTGTTGATCGCGGAGATCGCGGCCGCGCCCGAGCGTGAGTACTACGCATCCTGGGTAGCCGCGCTCGAGCGCCTGGTCGTCGAACCCAACGTCGTATCCGATTCGGATCTGGCGACGCGTAGAGCGGAGTTCGTAGCGATGCAGCGCGACGAAATCTATTGACCTCATCGCGTGGAACAGCACCGGCATATCGCGCGTTGCTAGCGGCGAGCCGTCAGTCGGAACTACCGCACAGCTGCGGCGCATGCGCGCCCCCGCGCGCTCGCCGCGGCTGAATAGATCCCATCGCGCGTGACGCGCACCGCGCACGGCCAGCCCTGTGTGCGGGCGGGTACCAGCTCGACTACGTGTCCGCGCCGCCGCAGGTCCGCGATCACGTCGTGGTCCCAGTCCTCTTCCATCTGGACGACGCCGGGTCGTCGTGCACGCGGCCAGAACGAGAGCGGCATGTCAAGGCTGTTGAACGTCGGCGCTTCGACCGCGTCGTGTATCGACATGCCCAGTGCGAGATGACGCACGAGCAGCTGCGCCGTCCACTGATCCTGGGCGTCACCACCGGGCGAGCCGCAGCCGAGGATCGTGCCGTCATCGGACACGACGATCGTCGGCGTGAGCGTCGTGCGTGGACGCTTGCGCGGCGCTAGGGAATTCGGCAGGCCCTGCTCGAGCCAGAACATCTGCGCGCGCGTGCCGAGAGGAAAACCGAGCTCGGGTATCACCGGCGACGACTGCACCCACCCGCCGCTCGGCGTCGCGGACACGACGTTCCCGTCGCGGTCGGCGACGTCGATATGAGCCGTGTCGCCGTGCGTGGGGATCGCGCTCGCCGCGAGCTTGTTCGCCACGGCGAGCTCGGCGGTCGGCGGGTCCGTCACGTGCGCGGGCAGTCGCGGGGCCGGCTTGCCCGGAGGCGTTCCGGGACGCAGCTCGGTAGACGCTCGATCACCGACGAGCCCGGCCCGCCCGCGCGCGTACGCGGCGCTTAGAAGATCTGCGATCGGTACGTCTGAGAATTCAGGGTCGCCGTACCACGCTTCCCGGTCGGCCATCGCCAGCTTCACTGCCTCGATAAGCGCATGCGCGTACGCGCCGCTCTCGCGCGTCTCGCGCGCGACGTCCGTTCCCTCGAAGAGCGCAAGCGTCTCGATGAGGACGCCGCCCTGCGACCACGGCCCGGCCTTGTAGATCGTCGCGTCGGCGAAGCGGCCGGATATCGGCTCCTCGATCGTGGCCTCGAACGCCGCCCAGTCGTCGGGCGCGAGCAGCGCGACGTCGCTGCGGCCCTGAAGATCGCGCACCGCGCGGTCGCGCAGCCAGCTGAACACGCCCTCCGCGACGAAACCGCTGCGCCATGCTCGTCGCGCGGCCTCGATCTGCCGCACGCGATCGCTCGACGCGGCCTCGGCCTCGCGCACGATGCGCTCGAGGAGCGCCGCGAGCGCACGGTTGCGCAGCAGTGAACCGACGCGCGGCACGCCATCGGCCAGATAGATCTCGGCTGACGATGGCCAGTGATCCCGGAAGCTCTCCGCGGCGCGACCGAGACGCTTGGCGAGGCCGGCCGACACGGGGACGCCATCCCGGGCGTAATGCGCGGCGTACGCGAGCAGCTCGCGCACCGGCCAGGTGCCGTATTCGCGCGCGAGCAACATCCATGCATCGAACGACCCTGGCACGCACGCGGGCAGCACGCCGCTCCCGGGAATGAGATCGAGCCCGAGTTGCGCGAAGCGCTCAGGCGTCGCGGCTGCGGGCGCGCGGCCCTGGCCGCAGATCACGCGCAGCTCACCGTTCCGCGTGCGCAGGAGGATCGGGACCTCTCCGCCGAGCCCGTTCTGATCCGGTTCGGCGACGATGAGGACGAGCGCGCCTGCGATCACCGCGTCGAACGCGTTCCCGCCTCGCTCGAGAACGGACATCGCGCTCGCGGTCGCGAGCCAGTTCGTGCTCGCGACGCCTCCGAACGTGCCGAAGGTCTGGATCGCGCCTACCAGGGAGTGATCCCCTCGGTCGCGTCGCCGATGCGCTTCGGCCGCGGCGAGTACGTCGCGGGTGTACCCGTCGCGCATTTGCGAGCGTCCCCGAAGAGCCTCAGGAGGCTCGCACCGAGGATGTTCGTGATGTCCTTGTCGCTAAGCCCGCCGGCGACCATGCCGCGCGTCACGTTGAGGAATCCGCTGATGTCCGCGAGCCCAGGCGGATACGAGAACGGCGACGGACCCGCGAGGCCCTGGTTCTCCCAGGTGCGCGGATCGAGCTTGAGGTAATCGGGCGAACACGCGACGTGATCGGAGCCGATCAGCTCGGTGAGGTAAGAGAGCTGCCGAACGAGATCCATCACCGACGCCTGATCGCGCCCGGGCTTCACGAAGTGCGACATGAAGTGCACGCCGACCACGCCGCCCTGCGCGGCGATCGCCTTGAGCATGTCGTCGGGCAGCAACACCGTTCTGCCCTCGCGCGGGTTGAGCGCCTCGGCGCCGGAGTGCGCCATGTGGATCGGCGCTGTCGATGTCGCGAGGACGTCCCAGATGGACTGGCGCGCGAGGTGCGCAACGTCGACGATCACGCCGAGGGCATTGAGCTCGCGCACGAGATCCTTCCCGAATTCGGTCAGGCCTTTCCCGCTGCGGTCGCTCTGCGGCGCGCCGATCGGCGTGTCCCAGGCCCATGAGATCGCGAGGTGGCGGAGGCCGAAACGGACGAGCACGCGCAGCACCTCGAGGCGCTCCTCGATGAGGCGCGCGCCTTCGGAGCCGAGCACGAGGATGCTCGCTCCGTCCTTCTTGGCCTTTACGATGTCGGCGGGCTCGAAGGCGATGCGCAGCTGGCCCTTCGAGGTCTCGACCTGCCACATCACGTAGTCGAGCGCGATCAGGGATCGGCGGAGGAATCCCGCGGACGACGACTCCTCGGGCGCCACTTCCAGCAGCTTCGCGTAGTGCTCGGAGGCGCTGCCCTCATCGACTTTGCGCTGATACTCGCGCCGCAGGCTCTCGCGCGGCGCGGATGAGACGAACGTATCCAGATCCGCCCAGATCTGTCCGTCCAGCGCGATCTGCAACTGCTTCGCGGTGACGCCGCCGGGCTTCATCAGTGCGATGTCCTCGGCGCGGATCTCGTGGTCGTGTGACACGAACACGAGCGAGTCGCGATGCAGGCGTCGCGCGCGCTCCTCCTGCTGCTCGTCGAGCACGAGTGGTGCGGGCGTCACCTCGTCCGCTCGGACGCGGTGCGCGTGGAGACGCGATCGCGCGCGTGTCGCATTGCGAGGTCGTCGAACACCTCGGCGAGGAACTGCCTGGACGCGACGTCGAGATCGTTCACGAACTCGATGATCGGGATCGTCGGCGGGAGCTTTTGACGGATCGGCGCGACGTTTTCGGGACGGACGACGAGCGCGTCGAGGCCCGCGATGTCACGCGGCTTCAGCGCGCCACCCACGAGCACCGGCCGGACGCGGAGCTGTCGCACGCCCGCGTGCGTGACCGCGTCGGTCATGCGCGCGAGGCGCTCCGCGGCGAACTGATCGCCGGGGCGCTCGTAGTACATGACGCCGACTGACGAGCCGCGTGTGAGCCGTTCGAGCGCTTCGAGGACGCTCAGGTGCGGCCGCACGCCTATCGCGAAGAGCTCCGCCTCGACGGTGTCTTGCAGCAGGCGGCGCACCTCGGAGAAGTGGAAGAACGTTGAGACGACGCAGTCGACGCCTCGGAGCGCACCCGTGCTGGCCATCTCGCCGAGGGCACTCACCAGCACCGCGATCACGTTCACACCAAACTCATCACGGATCCGGCCGACGTAGTGATCGAGGCTCTCGGGATTGCACTCGACGAACGCGACCCGCAGGTCCGCGCGCCTCGCGCGGACGTCGCTCTGACGCGCGATGTACGCGAGCAGGTCTCCGGTCTTCACGCCGAGCTCGCTCGCCGCCACGACGAGCTGACCGACCTGGTTCGCCAGCTGCGGTGGGACACGCGCCGCCGCACGCGCGTCGGGCCCTGGGCCGATGACCACGGTGCCTCCGCCGCGTCGTCCCTCGAACACGCCTTCACGCGCGAGGACCATGTACGCGCGAAGCGCAGTGTTGCGATTGACCCCAAGGTTCGCGGCGAGGTGACGCGCCGACGGAAGTCGAGCGCCGGGACTCAGCTCACCCGTGCTTACAAGAAGTCGCAGTTGGTCGACGAGCTGCTGATAAACAGGAGCTGGATCATCGGACACGAGTCGCAGATCGAAGAGGCGCGCCGCGGGCCGGCGCGGGCGCGACATCCCGTCGCGCGAATGTGCGTTGCCGCGCGCGGATGCCGTCTTCCTCACTGCTCTCTCCGACGCACGACGTGCCTCGAACGGGACTGCCCGCGCCTATAGTGTGCCAATCGTACGCATAGCGCAGTTTGGCCTATGACGACCGAAAGGCAAGTGTCGCGGAAGGCCGCACGTTCGCCGATCGTCGCCGCGGCCGCCGTCACCGTTGATCTCTCGTCGAACGACTACCTCGGCCTGCGAAACGACCCGCGCGTGCGGGCGGCCGCGATACGGGCCATCGAGCGCTACGGCGTGGGCAGCGGGGGCGCGCGCGACGTGGCCGTCGGTATGGGCCTCGTCCACGAGCTCGAGCAACGGCTCGCGCTCTACAAGGGCGTGCCGATCGTGCGCGTCACGCAATCGGGATACGCCGCGAACATCGGGATCATCCCCGTGCTGGTCGCGGGGGACGACGTCGTCATCCTCGATCGCCAGTCGCACCGCTCGAGCGCTGATGGCGCCACGCTCTCAGGAGCCCGCGTCTTGACCTATCCGCACGCGGACATGGCCGCATTGGCCGAGGCCGTGCACTTCGCCGCCGATGGCAAGCATCGCGTGCTCATCGTGACTGACGGCGTCTTCGGCATGTCCGGGGACATCGCGCCACTCCCACGGATCGTCGAGATCGCCGAGGCCGCGGGAGCGGAGGTCATGGTCGACGACGCGCACGGCTCGGGCGTGCTCGGCCACGGGCGCGGCACGGTCGCGCACTTCGGCCTCGTCGAGCGCATCAGCGTGCAGGTCGGCACCGCGTCGAAGGCGATGGGCGTCCTGGGCGGCTACGTCACGATGTTCTCGGAGGAGATCGCCGCGCGGTTCGCGGACTCCCGTCCGATGACCCATTCGACCGCTCTCCCGCCGCATCTCGCCTCCGCATGTCTGGCCGCGCTGGATGTCATCGAGGCCGAGCCCGAACGCAACGATCTGCTGTGGGCCAATCGCCACCGTTTGGCGGATGGCCTTGCGTCGGCCGGGATCGATATCGGTCCGTCGCAGACCCCGATCGTCCCGGTGATCCTTCGGGACCCCGCGCTCGCGCTCGAGCTCGGGCGGAGAATTCGCGCGCGCGGTGTGATCGCCGGGATCCTCGTGCCGCCGAAGGTCGCGCCACACGAGGCGCGCCTCCGGCTGATAGCCAGCGCGGCTCACTCGCCGGCAGAGATCGACTTCGCTGTGTCGGTCATCGCCGACGCCTCACGCTCGATCGACGGTACCGCGGACAGAAGCGCGCGGGTGTAGTCGTCGCGCGGCGCGTCTAGAACGCGCTCCGTCGGCCCGGTCTCCACGATCCGCCCGAGGTGCATCACCGCCGTCACATCGGCGATCTGCCGCACGACGCCGAGGTCGTGCGAGATGAAGAGATAGGCGAGGTGGAGTTCTTGCTGGAGGCGGGAGAGCAGGTTGATGATCTGCGCCTGCACCGACACGTCGAGCGAGCTCGTCGGCTCGTCGCAGATGACCAGCGACGGTGAGATGGCGATGGCGCGCGCGATCGCGACGCGTTGGCGCTGACCACCGGACAGCTCGCGCGGGCGGCGGGTGAGGTGCTGCTGGCCGAGGCCGACGAGCCCCAACAGCTCGGAAACACGGGCGCGGATCGCGCGTGAGTTCAGGTGCATGAGGTAGTGCAGCGGTTCCTCGAGCGTGTCCGCGACGGACATGCGCGGGTCGAGGGATCCCCCCGGCTGCTGGAAGACCATCTGCACCGTCCGCCGGATCTGCCGTAGCCGCCGGCTGCCGCGGCGGTCGAGCAACTGATCCGACAGTGCGATCGAACCGGCGCTGATCGGCGCGAGCCCGACGATCGCGCGGGCCACGGAGGTCTTTCCACTGCCGCTCTCACCGACGAGCGCGACGGTCTGCCCAGCGCTGATGGTGAGATCGACATCCGTGACCGCGCGATGCTTGCGCGACGTCAGTAGGCCCGAGCGCACTGGGTAATCGACCGTCAATCCGCGGATCGTGAGGACGTCGCTCATGTGCCGCCCTTCGGCGGCGCGAAGACCCAGCACCGCGATTCGTGGTCCGGCGCCACCTCGACGAGCGGCGGCTCCTCGACGACGCAGCGGTCGATCGCGTACGCGCAGCGCGGCGCGAAGCGGCAGCCTTGCCGGATCGCGGCGACGCCCTCGGGACTCCCCGGGATCGCACGCAGCGGCGTGAGCTTCCTGCGGACGGTGGGCACCGAGTCGAGCAGACCCTTCGTGTACGGATGGTTCGGCTCGCGCAGCACGTCGCGCGTCTTCCCTCGCTCGACGATGGTGCCGCCGTACATCACCTGGATGCGATCGGCGATGGTCGAGGCGACCGCGAGGTCGTGCGTGACAAGAAGCACCGCGAGACCGCGCCGCTCGGTCTCCGCGCGGATGAGCCGCAGGATCTGCGCTTGGATCGTCACGTCCAGTGCGGTGGTCGGCTCGTCGGCAAGGAGGATTTCGGGGTCGCAGGCAAGCGCGGCGGCGATGAGTACTCGCTGACGCATGCCACCGCTGAGCTCGTGTGGATAGCGCTTCGCGTTGTATGCCGGGTCAGGGATGCCGACCTGCGCGAGCAACGCCGCGGCTCGCTTCTTCGTATCGCCAGCCTTCATGCGCCGATGGGCGCGCAGCGGCTCGACGATCTGGAAGCCGACGGTCCGAACGGGGTTGAGTGCCGCGAGCGGATCTTGGAAGATCATCGAGATGCGGCTGCCGCGGATGTGCCCCATGTCGGCTTCGGAGAGTGCGGCGATGTCGACATCGCCGAGGCGCAAGGTCTTCGCTTCACCTCGCGCGCCCTGCGGCAGCAGCCGGAGCAGCGAGAGCGCGGTCATCGTCTTGCCCGAGCCCGTCTCGCCGACGAGCGCGACGATCTCGCCCCTGTAGAGAAGGACTGAAACGTCTCTCACCACGTCGCGCCGGGCGTGCGCGGGTCCAACCTCGACCCGGAGGCCACGGGCGTCGAGCATCACCGCCATCGACGGATTCTCACATCCCGAGTGGACCACGCGCCGACGCCGTTGTGTGTGCCTCTGCGCATCCTGTTTCGCTTGACGGTTTGGCCTATGCGCCTAAGATGCGGAATGCCTACGTGAGGTAGGGAAAGTTCCGACGGCACAGCTGGGGGACGGCGGGAAGGGACATGTGCGCGCCGCGCGTTTCCTCAGCGATATCGATTGAAGCGCGGGAACGCAAAGGAGAACCCGATGTCTAGCTGGCGCTCGCACATCCGCGGCCTCGCGATCCCTCTGGTGGGACTGCTTCTCATCACCGCGTGTGGCCAAGCCACGCCGACCCAGAGCGCCGCGCCCAGTGGAGCCGCGAGCGCGGCCACGACGGCCACGAACAAGACGTTCGTCTACGGATTCACACAGAATCCGGTCGGCGGTTGTGACGGCACGCAGGCCCTTGTCCTCGCCACGACGGGGAACTGCCCGCTCCTCGTCCAGGAGGCGCTCATTCGCTACGACGACAAGACGAAGTCCATCGTGCCAGCGCTCGCAACGAGCTACACCTATGACGGCCTCTCGGCCACGTTCAAGCTCCGCCAGAACGTGAAGTTCCACGATGGAACGCCCTTCAACGCGGACGCCGTCGTCTTCAACTACCGCCGCGTGTGGGACACGACGTTCGACGCGAACAAGCTCGCGAAGTTCCCGAACGCCCCCACGATCCCGTTCAAGTCCGTCGAAAAGATCGACGAACAGACGGTGAAGGTGAACTTCACGACGTCACGCGCCGACACGATGCTCTACATGACCACCTGGCCGGCACTGATCCAGAGCCCGACCGCGGTGCAGAAGATGTCCGCGGCGGACTACACGTTCAAGGCCATCGGCACGGGTCCCTACAAGATCACCGCATACCAAGACAACGCGCGCATCGAACTCGACCGCAACGAGGACTACTGGGGTACCAAGCCCGCGGCCGCGAAGATCGTCCTGGTGATCAAGCAGGATGCCTCCGCGCTCGTGAACGACCTCCTGTCTGGCGCGATCGACGCGATGCGTGATCCATCCATCGAGCAGATCGACCAGATCAAGGCGAAGAATCTCACCGTGGACTCGTCACCATCGCTCATCTTCTACGGCGCGCAGATCAACGTGATGAAGCCGCCGTTCGACAACGTGACGATGCGCCAGGCGATCAACTACGCGATCGACAAGGACTCCGTCGCGGCGCTCTCAAAGGGCGCGGCCAAGGCGATGTACGGCGCGATCCCCGAGATCATGCGCGAGTACAACGCCGAGGCGCAGAGCTACAAGTACGACAAGGCTAAGGCGGGGCAGCTGCTCGATTCGCAGGGCTGGATGCTCCCCGCGGGCGGCAAGGTCCGGATGAAGAACGGCCAGCCGCTCACAGTCAGCGTCATCCAGCGCACCGGTTACTCCGGCGTGACCACGCTGCTCACCCCGGCGATCATCAGCAACCTGCAGGACGTCGGCTTCGATGTGAAGACCGTGACCGTCGAGCAGGCGCTCCAGTACACCGATCAGGGCTACTTCGACACGTCGAAGTGGAACATCGCGGTTGGCGGCTGGTCCGCCGTGATACCTGACGGCACCGCGATGCTCGCGCTGTGGCAGACCGCGAACCTTCGTCCGGCCGGCCTGAACATGGGCGGCTACTCGAACCCTCAGTTCGACGCGAAGATGAAGGACGCGGCGGCGGCGCTCGACGACGCCACGCATGACAAAGCGATCAAGGACGCGCAGGTCATCTTGAAGAACGACGCCCCGTGGCTCTGGGTCTTCCAGCAGCAGAACGTCGTCGCGTACAACCCGGCGAAGGTCGCCGCCGCGCCATTCCGCCTCCAGGGCAACCTCGACCTTCTCAACCTCGCGCTGAAGTAGCGGACACCGTTCCCTCGTGGGTCGTTATCTGCTGAGCAGGGCCGGAAGCTCGCTTCTGGTCCTGCTCGGCGCTTCGGTAGTGCTGTTCACCGTCGTCCGGCTCATCCCTGGCGATCCGATGACCATCCTGCTTGGCTCGGTGAACATCGTGAACCCCGAGCTCGTCGCGAGGACGCGGGCGGAGTACAACCTCGACGCGCCGCTCCCGCTCCAGTACTTCAGCTGGCTGGGTCACGTTCTCCAAGGTGACTTCGGCCGATCGCTGTGGACGGGCGAGCAGGTCTCGTCCATTGTCGGACGCCGTCTCGGCCCGAGCCTGCTCCTCGGCCTCTCGGCCTCGGTCCTCGGCCTCGTCGTCGGCATTGCCTGGGGTATCGCGGCGGGCTATCTCTCGGGTGCGGGCCGCGCCGTCCTGCGCAACATGCCGATGCTCATGCTCGTGATCCCGACGTTCTCCATCGGCCTTCTGCTCGTATTCGTCTTCGCCGTGACGCTTGGCATCCTCCCGGCGTCTGGTTTTGCGTCCCCCCTCGAGGGCGCCGAGCCCAGCGTGCCAAGCGCGATCGCGCACCTGATCCTCCCGTCGCTCGCGCTCTGTTTGGTGCCGGCGTCGCTCGTCGCGAGACTGACGTACGCGACCGTCGACGAGATCGAGCAGGAGGAGTTCATCCGGACGGCGCGGGCTCTCGGAGTGCCGCGCCTGCGCATCGCGATACAGCACAGCCTGCCGAACGTTCTCCTGCCGATCATCACGACCGGCGGTCTGCTCATCAGCGCGCTCATCACCAACGCGGTGCTCATCGAGACCGTGTTCAGCTGGCCGGGCATCGGGACGATGATGGTCAGCGCGGTGCAGCAGCGCGATTACACCGTCGTGCAGGCCGGGATCCTCGTCGTCGCCACCGCCTACGTCCTCACGAGCCTGGCGGTCGATGCGCTCTACCTCGTCGCGGACCCGCGTGTCCGGACGCCGACGCAGGAGTAACGCGACCTATGAGCACGGTGCCCGCACCGGCCGAACAACTCGAGCAGGTGCCCGTCGAGGTCCCCGCCGAGCCCGTGCGACTCGACCGCGCGCCGCGCCTCGCGCGGATCGCGCAGCACTGGCCTTCGCTCGTGGCGCTCGGCGTGATCGCGCTCTTCGTGCTGGCGTGGCTTGCCCGTGACTCGCTCACGGAATTCAGCCCGTCGGCCGTGCGACCACTTCGCGCGCTACTTCCGGTCGGCGCCGCGGGCAGTCCGCTCGGCACCGATGGCCTCGGCCGCGATCTCTTCGCTCGGCTCCTTGCCGGAGTCCCGTTCTCGCTGCTCTTCGGCGCGGTGCCTGCCGCGGCGGGGATGGTCATCGGCGCCGCGATCGGGCTCGTGGCCGGCTACGCGGGTGGGCGCGTTGAGCGCGTGATCGTCTCGGTCATGGACGTGCTCCTCACCTTCCCGTTCATCCTGCTGGCGATCCTGGTGTCGGCCGTGCTCGGCGCGTCGCTCCAGAACGCGATGATCGCAGTGACGTTGTCGATCCTGCCGAAGAACGCACGCCTCATCCGATCGCAGACGCTGTCGCTCAAGAATCGCGAGTTCATCGTCGCGTCGCGCCTCGCCGGGGCGGGCGCGGTGCCGATCATCCTCAGGCACCTGCTTCCGAACGTACTCCCGACCGCTCTCATCGTCGCGAGCACCGATGTCGGTCTGATGATCACGCTCACCGCGGGGCTTAGCTTCATCGGTCTCGGCGTCCAGCCGCCCGACGTCGACTGGGGCGTGCTCGTCGCCGAGGGCGCCCGCTACATCACCTCGGCGCCGAACCTCGCGTTCATACCCAGCATCGTCATCGCGACGGTAAGCATCGCGTTCGTCGTTATCGCCGACACCGAGCGACGGATCCTGCGCTCCGGCCAGTGAAGAAGGTCCTTTGTCTCTATCCGTTCGAGCCGGCAGCGCAGGCACGGCTGCGCGCTGTGTCGCCGGAGCTCGATCTCACGTTCTCGGGAACGGACAGTCAGGCCGGCGTCGACGCGCTCGCCGATCCAACCGTGGACGGTCTGCTCTCGAACTTCTGCCCAGGCAACCTCGACCGTTTGCCAAAGCTGCGTTGGCTTGGTCTGGTGGGCGCCGGCGTCGAGCACCTGAAGAAGGCCGACCCGTGGTCGCATGGGCTCATCGTGACCAACGGCAGCGGCCTGCACGGCACGGCGATCGCCGAGTATGCGCTCACGGGCATGCTCCTCTTCGCGCAGCGCGTCGCCGAGCGGCAGCGCGCACAGGCCGAGCGCGCATGGCCGTCCGTGTGGACGGACCCGTGGCTCGCACTCCTAGGCACGTCGATGCGCGGGATGACCGTCACGATCGTTGGGTACGGCAGCCTCGGTCGTGAGATCGCGCGGCTCGCGCACGCCTTCGGCTTGCGCGTCCTCGCGATCAAGGCTGACCCCAGCGTCCGCGTCGATCGCGGCTACACACCCGTGGGCGTCGGCGATCCCGAAGGTCGCATCCCCGAGCGGTTCGCGGGCACGAGCCAGATCAAGGAGCTCTTCGCGGAGAGCGATTTTGCCGTGCTGACGCTCCCGCTCACGCCGCGGACGGAGCGCATCGTCGACGCGGCCGCGATCGCGGCGCTCCCGAAGCGCGCCGTCCTCTTGAACGTTGCGCGCGGTCGCGTCGTCGACGAGGACGCGCTGCGCGCCGCGCTCGAGAAGGGCGCGATCCGCGGCGCGGTGTTCGATGTCGCGACGGTCGAGCCGGTCACAGCGGATTCGCCGCTCTGGAGTACGCCGAATCTCGTCCTCACGCCGCACGTCTCGGCGATCCAGGACCCCAAAGGCTGGTGGGACCTCGTTGCGGGTCTCATGAGCGAGAACCTCGCGCGCTATGCGAGCGGCCGTCCGCTCCTGAACGTGGTCGATGGCGCGGCCGGCTACTGACTTCGGCGCGTCGCTCACCGGCAGGGTCGCGCTCGTGACCGGTGGCGGCCGTGGTATCGGACGTGCGATCGCGATCGAGCTTGCGCGCGCGGGGGCGTCGGTCGCGATCGCTGCGCGCACCGCGTCCGAGCTCGAGTCGACGCTCGGCGAGCTGAACGCGCTGGGCGTGAAGGCTCTCGCGATCCCGATCGACCTCGCCGATCGCGCGGAGCCCGCGCGCCTCGCGTCCGACGTCGCGGCGCGCCTCGGTCAGATCGACGTCCTCGTGAACAACGCCGGCGTCGGCAGCTCGATCGATCCACGACCCGTCGCGGACTTCTCGGATCGTACTTGGGATCTCACGCTCGCCACGAACCTCACGGCGCCGTATCTCCTCTGTAAGGCGACGCTGCCGGCGATGATCGCGAAGCGCTGGGGCCGCGTGATCAACATCGCGTCGATCGTCGCGTCAATCGGCGCGCAGGCCGGCTCGGCGTACGCCGCGAGCAAAGGCGGGCTCGTCGCGTTCACGAAGAGTCTCGCGCTCGAGGTCGCGAAGACCGGGATCACCGCGAACGCGATCTGTCCTGGTCCGGTGCGCACGCGCACGAGCGACCTGCGCCTGTCGCAGATCGCGGAGGAACGCGGGGTGTCCTTTGGTGATCTCGAGCGCGGGCTCACGCCAATGGCGCGTCGCCTCGATCCGGTTGAGATCGCGTACGTCGCGGTCTTCCTTGCAAGTGATGCTGCGGCCGCGATCACCGGTCAAGCGTGGAACGTCGACGCCGGCGCGGTCATGCGCTGATGAGGGCTGACACGGAGATGGATCCGGGGGGAACACCATGACGATCAGCACCACGATCAATCCGCACCCGTACACACCTGAGTACTCGCTCGCGAATCCGCTCATCCGCCCGATGGGCCGCAACGGCGTCGTGGCCTCGCATCACTACCTCGCATCGGAAGCGGGCCTCGAGATTCTGCGGAAGGGCGGCAACGCGATCGACGCGGCGGTCGCGGTCTCTGCCGCGCTCGGCGTCGTCGAGCCGGCGATGAACGGCGCCGGCGGGAACGGGAACATGCTGATTTACTGGGCGGCCGACGACCGAACGTACTGCCTCGACTTCTCGGGCACGACGCCACGCGCTGCGGGCAACGCGACGTCTGGTGACGTGTACTTCGGTCCGCGCGCGCAGCTTGTGCCTGGCAACCTTGACGGCTGGCTCGCGGCGCTCGAGCGTTTCGGGACCATGGACCGCGAGTCGGTCTTTGCGCCCGCGATCCGTCATGCCGACGACGGTTACCCGGTGTCCCCGACGCTCACCTATTACATCGGCCGGATGCTCAAGACGCTGCAGGGCGAGGACTCGGACGTAGCGCGGACTTTCGCGCCTGGCGGACGCGCCTACCAGCCCGGCGAGATCGTGCGTCAGCCTCATCTCGCGAACACATACCGCGCGATCGCGAAGGGCGGCGCTGAGGTGTTCTATCGCGGAGAGATCGCGCGAGCCATCGCGAGCCATGTCTCCGAACGTGGTGGATGGCTCAGTGCCGAAGACCTGGCCGCATATCAGGCGGAATGGCAGGAGCCGCTCGTGGCCGACTACGACGGATGGCGCGTATCGACACCGCCTCCGCCGTGCAGCGGCGTTCAGATCCTCGAGACGCTGCGGATCCTCGAAGGCTTCGACCTAAAGGAGTGGAATTCGCTGTCCGCCGACTACCTCCACGTTCTCGTGGAGGCGATCAAGCTCGCGCGCCACGACCGCGTCTTCGAAGGCTCCAGCACAAGCAACGCGCATCGCGTGTCTGACTTCCTCTCAGACGCGCATGTGCAGGACCTGCGCCGCCGGATCGACATGCGCCGCGCCGCGCCGAGCGAGGGCGACTGGTACACGTCGCCTCATACGACGCACTTCTCCGTCGCCGATCGCAACGGGAACGTCGTCTCGAGCACGCAGACGCTCGGCGCGATCTTCGGCTCCGGCGTTGTCGTCGATGGAACCGGCCTCATCCTGAACGGGCTGTTGTTCCTCTTCGACTTCGATCCCGGCTCGCCAAATCAGCTCGCGCCCGGGAAGAAGATCGATGATCCAATGGCGCCACTTATCGCTCGCCATCGCGACGGCCGCACGCTGGCTGTCGGCAGTCCCGGCGGGCAGGGGATTCTTCAGACCAACGTGCAGATGTTCCTGAACGTAGCCCAGTTCGGGCTGTCGCCACAGCAGTCGGTCGAGGCGCCCCGACTGACGAGCTGGGGAAAGCGTGCGTTCATCGATAAGTTCGGCCGTACCTACGACCCGACTGCGCTCGCTCTCGAGGATCGGTTCCCCGAAGAGTTGAAGGCGGAACTAGCGAGTCGAGGTCACGCACTTCAGTTGCTTGGCGAATGGTCGCACGCTGTGGGTGCGGGAGCGATCGCTCTGCGTCACGCCAATGGCGTGGTAGAAGGAGGCGCCGACCCACGTCGCGACGGTCTTGCTTACGCGTTCTAGCGCCGGCTGTCTACGCCGCAGCCCGCACCCATCCATGTTCGACTCTCACTGACTGGGCACCTTGTCAGGTGGTCGGGGTGGGGTTTGCATACTGCGGGCGCCCGGTGGGCCGGTAGACCTGAATCGTCACCCCGCTTGATGTGGCCCGCGATTCGACCAGTTCGAGCGCCCTGTCCCGGCCGGTGTCAGGGAACAGCCGCGTGCCCTGGCCGATGATGACGGGATAGGTGAGCAGGGTGATCTCTTCGACCAGCTGGTTGTCGAGGAGCCAGCGGATCAGTTTGCCGCTGCCGTGCACCTGCAGCTCACCCGCCGGCTTGGCTTTCAGCTCGCCGACGGCCGCCGCACTGTCACCGGAGAGGACGGTCGTGTTCGCCCAGCGCGGTTCGGTGAGCGTGGTCGATGCTACGTACTTGGGCTTCGTGTTCAATGCCGTCCAGATCGGGCTGTCACCCGGATCTGGCCACACTCCCCAGGAGCCGGCGAAGATCTCGTAGGTCCGCCGGCCTAATAGGAACGCGTCGGCGCGCTGGAAGACCCCGTTGAGGAACGTCGAGGCCTCGTCGACGAACAGCGGCGGGGCCCATCCGCCGCGCTCGAATCCGCCTCTGCGGTCCTCGTCCGCCCCGCCGAGTCCCTGCATCACTCCATCGACGGAGACGTGCGTGACGGTCGTCAGTTTCATGGGTTCGTCCTTTCTCTCGTGGTGGTCTTTCTCGTTTGACCGCACCGAGGCGCGGATCTCATCGGTGATGGCAACAGTCTGGCTGCACGTCGACCGGGAATATTCACAACCCCCGTCCCTCGTTCATTGTCGTGGCAAAATCATTCGAGAACTCGCGAGAACCGGTCACCCCAAACTCCCAGTCGATTTCGTGACGGCGTCAGCGGCGGGAGCGTAATGGTCTGAACAATCGCGCAGTTCGCGATTCGCGGGACCGGTCGACTGTTCTTTTTTCCGCACCTGGATCACGAACGACTCCCGGAGAACTCTCTGGCCAACGCAAAAGGGGAGCCCATGACCGAGAATGAGCGCACTTCGGCGGAAGAGTTCATGAAGAGCACCGGACCGGTCCACGAGCTCATCGCGAAGACGCCCGATTGGCGCGGCGCGACGTTGGCGAGGCTGCGCGAGATCGTCCGCGACGCGGACCCCGCGATGGTCGAGGACGTCAAGTGGAGGCGACCCAGCAACCCGAACGGATGCGCCGTCTGGGAGCGCGACGGGATTGTGTGCGCCGGCATCATCCTGAAGGAGCGCGTCAGGCTCTCATTCTTCGCGGGCTCGAGCCTCCCGGACCCGGCGAAGCTCTTCAATGCCCAGCTCAAGGGGAAGTCACGCGCGATCGACTTCTCGCAGGACGGTGAGATCGATCGACGTGCGCTCACCGCGCTCATCCGGTCGGCTGTCGCGCACAACCTCGCGAAGGCGGGCCCGGCAAGCGCACGCGCGCGATTGAGCGCGCGGACGCGAAGGCCCGGGCGGACCGTTCGGATGGCGCGGCGAACGACGACGCGGCGCGAGCGGTAGGTCCGGTCCGGCGATCCGTTCTTCCCGCGCTACTGGATGCGGCAATCCGGACTGGCGAAGCTACGGCCGCAAGCAGTGCCGACTGCCTCTGCCTCCGCATTCGTATCACCATCCGCCAGTGCTATCTCGTCGCCGTCTTGCCGCCCAGGGCGCCGGCTACCCATAGCAGTGTCCGCACTGATGCCGGCAGCGGCCGCTCGTGGACGATGACAGGGCCAACTCGATCACGCTCATAGCCGCTGGTCATTTCGTCATCTCTACGATGCTGCGGTAACGCGACGCACGATCCCGCAGACGCAGACGTGCTCAGCGTCGTGTTTCTCTGGCTTGCCGCACACATGACGTAAACCCGTGTCGCGAAACCTCGCTGGCGGAAAGCCAAGCCTCTTCGAAGTCATCGCGAATGGCGGGGACCACCCCTTGCGCTCGCGGCGACATCCGCCGGGAGTGTCCCACTCGTAACGACAGTCGGACACGGGTGTGTCATCTCCTCTGAAGCTTGACTCACGCGAACCTGCTTAGTTGCAAGCCTCGCTCTGGCAGAACGCTAGCCCCCGAGCCCAGTGCTCGAGGACCCACGAGAACAGACGTAGCGCTGGGTGAGACGTAAGTGCGGCGATGCGCCACCCCGTTTCACGGGTCGCGTATACGGGGACGGTCTATTCACCTGCAGCACCGCTAACCAACGTCAGCTTTGACCGCGACAACGCGACCCGCCATGCTTCGCGGCGAAGGGTAATCCACGGGGAGGACAGAAATGCGCAGGATCTTAGTTGCAGTGGCAGCCGCTTCTTCATGGGCGCTCGTCGCCGTCGGTTCAGCGGCGGCGGACACGCAGTTCTCCGCCGCCGAGCGGCTCTGTACGAACGCAGGTGGCTTCTTCCAGCCCGGCTATGGGGGTGCGGCCTACGGCTGCATCTTTTCGGGAGACGTGGGGCGCGGGGCCGGGAGCGGGTCGTATGTCCATGCAGCACGCGCAGTCTGCGAGAACGCCGATCGCGGAACGTTCTCCGGGACGGATCTCAGCGACACCGGAAACTCGTCGACCTTCTTATGCGCGACCCCGGAGTAACCTGGTCGAGCGGGCGCGACGATCCGACCTGAGAAGAGCGGTTAGTACGTCTCATCCGAATCCGAATCCGTGACCGAGAGCGGGCTGCGTTAGGCCGACGCGGAGGGTCCCCGTTCAATCGGGCACCCCTCCGCCGGCTGGTCACACTGACTGTTGTGCCCGCGTCCGAACATGGACAGCGTTCATGTGAGCACATGGACACGGACGATGGACTTGTGGTCATGCTTTGAACCGTTGGCGGTTCATCGCTGCGAAGCAACATCAATCCATGGGCTGGCGAGAACCGGGAGACGTGGTTTGCAGGACCATGGCGCCATGTCCAATGGGTCTGCGTTCAACGGTCTGACAGATCAGGTGCCCTCGCGCCGGGCATTGCTTCTCCGCCCGCTGCTTACGACATAGACCCGCGCTTACAGCTCGACTTCCGCGGGTAGGATCGTGAAGCGTCCGCCTTGAAGGGGACGGATGGTTCGAAATGCGCGCTCATCAAACGTCAGGATCCGCCGTGTGGCGTAACGCTCGGCAAGGACCACGAGTGACGCGTCCGCGAGGCCGATCTCCAGCTTCGAATACCTTTCAACGAGCGAGCGCGCGCGTGCGATGTCCGCCCGAGTCAGACAGTCGCTGACGAATGTTCCTTCGGCGAGATCCTGGAGGAACGCGAGCTCGACCTTCGTGCCGAGCCGATCGAGGATCAGGTAGTCCGCCTCGGCGACGACCAGCTCGCTGGTCACGAAGGCTTCGCGCTCGCTCCTGAGAATTGAGACGACCGCTTCGTGTCGAGGCTCGTCAGCGTCGGCCTGCGCGTAGAGGGCGCCCGCGTCGACCAGCAGCGCCACTATCGCTTTCCCATGAGCTTCCGAAACAGCTCGCGGCTCTTCCACCTGGCGTACGGCTTTCCGCCGCCGTGGCCCTTGGCGAGGCTTCGAAAGTGCCTTCGCGCGGCAGGCGCACCGATGACGAACCGGATCCCCTCACGAATGAGCTCCGACTGCGGACGTCCGCTTGCCGCAGCGACACGACCGAGCCGCGCGGCGTCATCCTCAGACAGGTACACCGATGTCTTCTTCATACCCTACGTAGGGTATCAGACCCACGATTGGTGGCGTTGAGTCGAAACGCGCAGTCCCAAGGCCGTGGTGACCGGCACTGCCCGATCCTAAATAGCGTCCCTACCACCTGCTGCCGGCCGTCCGCGCCGAACCTTCGGAGATCTGGGTCGCAGAGGAAGCTGGCGCGCGCTATATCGGACTGACGAGCTGGAAATAGTTGTCGTCGGGGTCCGCGAGCGTGGCGACCCACGTGTTGGGCGGCCAGCCCTCCATGTTGTACGGCTCGCGCACGACGTTCGCGCCCGCGGCCTTGAGCTTGGCGAAGTCGCCCTTCACGTCTGCGCTCTCGATGTTCAGCATGAGCCGCCCTGGCTGGGCGTTCCTTCCCTTGACCTGGTCGTGCGGCCCGACCGTGATCCAGCTGTTGCCAATCTGCCAGCCGGCGTAGCCGCCGTCCTCCATGCCGGGCTTGCCGAAGAGCTTGGTGTAGTAGTCGGTCAGACGCTTCGGGTCCTCGGAGCCGATCAGAACGGCGTTCAGGTTCACTTCGTCACCTCCATGTAGTTGGACCGTCCGTGGTCGCGGAGCCCGCCACGGGAAAGAGTTGGCGGCGAATGAAGGGCAATTCGGGAAGTTTCACAGAACGTCTCCGGCAGTTACGTCCCGACCCGACATTGGCGAGGTTTGGCAAGACTAGCTCTGTTGTCCTCGCGTCCCCGGCGAGCGCAGAGTGGAACAATGGTCTGGCCAGAACAATGGTGTCGACGTTTGGATGCGCCGACACTGAACACATGGTCTCGACGTCGTCGTGCTCACACGGCGCGACCATTGACGATCGGACTGCTGATGGTTCTCCAGACCATTGGTCGCGCAGACGTTCGATTCGCGCGCGAGTTTCCGAGTAAAATGAGGACTCCGCCGAGGTAGCTCAGTCGGTAGAGCAATGGTCTGAAGAATCGCGCACGACGTGATTCGCAGAATTGCTAGGAAACTCCCGACTGATACCGATTTTCTGCGTCGAAGAGCAATGGTCTCAGCGATCAATAGTCTTGAGAGTGCTGCGGGCAGGTCGCAATTCTTCGCAGTCGATTTGATCGCCAGTCAGTTCACGCGAGTGCGGCGCAAGACCTCCTCTTCAACTTTTCAGAGCAGTGGTTTTGTAACTTGCCATGCACGATCAGATCGACGGCGCGCAATTGCGCGATTTCACGCATGGACGGGCGGCAGGTACGCCCGCGTCAGCACGACCGATTGCGTCGCCAGCCCGCTCGCCGACAGTCCCGACAGCAGGAGCAGCGCGCGTTGGCGGCGATGTCGATCGGGCGGATCTCGACGCATGCAGCACGCGCGTACTGGCGCGGGTGGACTTCGGGTGTTTCCACGGCTTTCAAAAGGCCATTGCATCCCTACGTTGGACCCATCTCAACGAAGGGAGAACCGAATGGCTACGAAGCACACATCAACGGACCGACCGCGCAAGAAGCTGGCGGCTCTCGCGATCAGCGCTACGTTGTTCGCCGCCTGCGGGAGCACGAGCCAAGCGCTCTCCGATACTGCCCAGAACGGAGAGCGCGCATCCGTGGTCCGCGACCTGAGTAACCCTTACTGGGTCGGCTCGGCCGCTGACGCCAGCGAGCTTGCGGCGAGCGCGCCGTCGGTCATCCGCGCGACGATCATCCGCGACCCAGAAAATCCGTACTGGCAGATGTCAAAGGCGCCAGTGGACACGTACGCCGATCCGGTCCGTGGTGATCACTAGTCCGCGACCCGCGGTCCTCGTCGTCCGCCGGCAGTCCGACGAAGCGTAGGCTGTGTATCCGCCCTCGGACGATGCCGAGGGCGGACGGCGAGGAAGGTGTCACGTTGTCCGGCACGCGCCCGATAGAGGACCACCTGGGACTGGCCGACCTCCAACTCCGGCTCTCGCGGGCGTCGTTGGTCGCCTGCGAGCACCAGCCCGCGCTACACGCGGCCATGGAGGCGCGACGCCACCTCGAGGCCGCGGGGGATCAACAGCGCCTCGGCGAGGCGCTGATTCAGCTAGCCCTTTGCTCCTCCGCAATGGGAGACCCCGCAGCGGCTAACGATGTCGCGCTCGAGGCGATCCGCGTGCTTGGCCCCTATGGCGACAGCCCAGACCTGGCGAACGCGTACGCGGCGGTCGCGCGCGAAGCGCTACAGGACTGCCGTCTCGCCGATGCAATCCGTCTCGGCGATCAGGCGGCCGAGATCGCGCGTCGCACGAATACGCGCAGCGTGGAGGTCAACAGCCGCGCCACCTCCGGTTTCGCGATGGTGCTCCAGGGCGAACCCGAGGGGCTGGGTCGGGTCCGCGAGAGTCTGGCCCTCGCGCTCGAGCAGGATCTCGCGTGGCCCTCCAGCCGGGCGAATCAACTGCTGTGGTGCTCGCTTTTGGTGACCGGGGGACCCGCCGCTGAGCTCGCCGAGGTGCACCGCAGACAGCTGGCGATCGCTCACCGCCACGGCTTCGTCTGGGGCTCTTCAGACCAAGAAATCCAATACGCGTTCGACGAGGGCGACTGGGACCGCGCCCTCCAGCTCTTGAGCACGTATCACGACGAGCCCGGAGAAGAGAGGGCGCAGCTGCTCGCCGCGTGCATCCGCACGGCTCGCGGCGATCCTCCGCCCTCGGGGTCCATCGATGCGCTGCTACGTCGCCTCCACGCGCGGTCGGCCACAGCGCGTGCGGATTGCGCTCTAGCAGTCCAGGTCATGCTGTTGTCGGGCGAGCTCAACGCGGTGCTTGACCACGCCGAAGGCGTCGTGGATCTCCTCGGGGACGGCCACTGGCGGCCCGACGTGGACGTGGCGGCGGTCTGTGGGCTGTTCGCCGCGGTGTGGCTTGGCGAACGCGTTGCCGCCGAGCGTTGGGAACGGCTCGCGCTGTCGGGCAGAAGCAACGCAGCGAGGAGCAAGAAGGGGCGATGGGCATACGCGCTCGCCGAGCGCGCAGCGCGCCTCGGTGAAACGCAGCGGGCCCTCGACCTTTTCGCTGAATCCGCGGCGTGCTTCGTCGGTGTCGGGGGATCGCTCGTCGGACAGACATTGGCGCGACTCCGACGGGCCGAGATACTCGCGGCGCGCAACTCGCTCAACGACGGCGCGGCTGCTTCAAACGACCTCGCGTTCATAGAAACGCTCTGGCGCAAGACGAAAGCGACGTGGTACCTCGGCAGACTCCGCGAGTCAGCAGCGTCGCGAGGTCTCGACTTTCCCTCGAGCATCAGCCAGCCGCCTGCTCGCACACGCGACGGGTCTGAGGGCCTCACTCCGCGGGAGCGCGAAGTCGCGGCGCTGGTCGCTCGAGGCTTGACCAACCTTCAAGTCGCTGAGGAGCTCACGCTCAGCGAGCGCACCGTGGAGGGGCATGTCGAGCGCATCCTCGGAAAGCTTGGGTTCCGCTCGCGCGGACAGATTGCTGCCTGGCTCGCGGGCATTACGCCCGTGCGCGCCTGAGCACGAGCGCGCGCCGAGCGATCCTGACTCCTTGTTCGCCCGGTCGGTTCTCTGCAGCTCTTTCCTTATCAAGGAAGAGCGAGCAGTTGTCTTGTAACTTCCCACGCATGATTAGTAAGGACCAGTGCACATTTGCGACTGATCTCACACATGGACGGGGCGGCAGGCACGCCCCGCGTCAGCACGAACTATTGCGTCTCATCTCCCTGTCCAGGCTGATGTCCTAGCCTCAGCTCGTGGAGCGCTGGATCGAAGCCATCCTTGCGAGTCCACTCCGACTTGTCCTGATCGTCGCTGTAGTCGTCGGCCTGCCGGTTCTCGGTCTCGGTGAGGTCGCGGCGTCAGACACGCGGGATCGGTTGCGGACGGCCCAGCTCGATGCTGCAGCCCGAGCCACAGACGCTGTCGCGGCCGCGATCAACGACAAGATCGAGACGCTCGTTGACCAGGTGCAAACGGTCACCCAGCCAGCAGTGAGTGGAGCCCCAGCGCCGCTCGCACTCGCGCTGCAAGGACAAGACCTCACACAGGTCCAAGCCCAGCTCGCGGTGCTTCGGTCGGTCATGGTCACGAGGTTCGCGGGTTCGACGCAGAGCGTCTCACAGATCCTCGTGCTCGATGGACGAGGATCGATAATTGCTCTGGAGCCGTTCCTGGGCTCGGATGCGCTCGGCGCATCCCGGGCGAGCCGTCCCTATGTCGGAATCGTGTCGGTCGGCTCGCCGGTCGCGGTGAGCCCGCTGTTCGCGAGCATCGATGCCACTGAGTGCGGGTGCGGCTCGACGACCGGGTCGCGAACGCTATCGCTCGCCGTCGCCGGTTTCGTAGGCGATCGACGAGGCTCCGACCCCCTTGGCATCCTGGTCGTCATCGTCCGCAGTCCGCTCGTCACAGAGCCACTCCTTTCGTTGCTCTCGACGAATGACGAGAGCTACGTCGTCAACGCGAGCGGCCAACTCCTCGCCCGAGCGACAAAGTTGTTCTCACAGGACGATGCGGTCCTTCGGGAGTTGAGCGCTGCGCCGCTTGTCGTGGCGGCCCTCGGAGCGAAGACCGTGGATCGCGAGCTGGACGATCCGTTCGGGCGTGGGAAGCGCCTCGCGGCGTCGGCGCGGGTCGCCGCGGTCGACTGGCACGTCATCACGGTCCAGCGGCCGGACGCCGCGACGACCGAGGTCGACGCGACGCTCCTGCAGCAACGTGTGGTGCGGCTCGTCCTCATCGGGCTGCTCCTCGTCGCCACTTTCCTCCTCGCACGCAGCGTGCGCCAGACACTCCGCCAGCGTCGGGCGCTGGCGGACGCGAACGCGCGCCTAGGTCGTGCCGACCGCCACAAGAGCGAGTTCCTCGCGAACATGAGCCATGAGCTACGCACACCGCTCAACGCGATCATCGGCTTCTCCGAGGTACTGCTCCAAGGCATCTTCGGCCCGGTGAACGGCAAACAGGACGAATATCTACGCGACATCCTTTCGTCCGGCAAGCATCAGCTCTCGCTGATCAACGACATCCTCGATCTGTCGAAGGTCGAGGCGGGTCGGATGGAGCTCGAGCTCGCGCCTCTGTCACTCAGCGAGGTGATCGCGTCGGTCGTCACGATGATCCGCGGACGCGCGACCGATCACGAGATCGCGCTCGCTGTTGCGGTCGCCCCGGACCTTGGCGAGGTCGAGGCCGACGAGCGCAAGGTCAAACAGGTCATCCTCAACCTCCTGACCAATGCCGTGAAGTTCACACCCGCGGGCGGGCGGATCGAGCTCACCGCCCAGCGCACAGCCGGCGATATCACTGTCGCGGTCCACGACACCGGCGTGGGCATCGCGCCAACGGATCAGGCACGGGTCTTCGAGGAGTTCGAGCAGGTACACGGTAGTAGAGCGTCCGAACAGGAAGGGACCGGCCTCGGTCTGACCCTGAGCAGGAAGTTCGTCGAATTGCATGGCGGCAAGATCTGGGTCGAGAGCGAAGTCGGCCGGGGGAGCACGTTCAGCTTCACGTTGCCCCGTGTCCGACCCGTGAGTCCTTGAGACCTGGAGTGTCGAACACTAGGCGATTGCAGCCTCGGCGAACCGTGTCTCGACGTGTGGTCCAGGTCGAGCAATGGTTTCGGTCGTCAGCGCAATCTCCTGTGAGCAATGGTTTCGGTCGGCATGAGAGTGAATGTGCCGAGACCATCGCCTCGGCCGCGTAATGGTTCGCTACACCATTTTTCGCTCGTGGCATCGAGAGAACCGCGTAAAATGAGGGCCCCGCCGAGGTAGCTCAGTCGGTAGAGCAATGGTCTGAAGAATCGCGGAGATCGCGATTCGCGACAGTGCTCCGGAACTCGCGACTGATACCGATATTTCGCATCGAAGAGCAATGGTCTACGCGATCAATAGTCTTGGAGTGCGGCGGGCAGGCTGCACGCTTCGATGACGGTTGTGAAGTCAACGCCGCCGATCTGATCGACGCAGTACCCAGCGGTAGAGACGACGAAATCGGTCGGCGTTCGCGTGTCTGCATTGACTCGATAGCTTCGTGACCTAGAACGTAACGACATGCAAGTCGAAGGGACGCGCGACTCGCGAGCGGTTCGCCGCGTCGATGTTCTTGGCTCTGATGCATGGTTCGCTGCTCTCGCTGGCATCGGCGCGTTCTGGCTGGTCCAGGGCATCCTCGTAGGGATCGCCGTGGCACTCGTGTCGCTAGGAGTGTTCCACCACGAGTCAGGCCCGCTGCGCTTTGAGCCGACGCTCTTTCCGGCCGCCCTAGCAGGCGCCTTCGCAGCGTGGCGCCTCGGTGGCTGGCGCGGACTCCTCGGCGTCATCGCATTCGCGTCGGTCCCGTTCCTTCGGTTCCTGTCGTATCCCGTCGGCGCCGCGATCGACTGCTCGCACGGGAACACAGATGCGTGCCGGGCCGCGACGGACTTCGATTTCGTCCTACCGCAAGCCTGGCTTCTGCCTGGCTTTGCGATTGGCGTGTTGACAGCGGCTCTGACGCACGCGCGTGTCCCGCTCCGTGACGAGCTGGAAGCATCCGCACCCATCGCCCTCGTGCACTGGGTGGGCTATGTGCTGCCGATGATGCTTAGCGACCCCGTCCCGTCCGCGTTCGACGTAACCACCATCGTGGTTGGCCCCCTTGCGGGGGCGTACGTTCTGGCGCGACGTGCTTCGAACCCGATGCGCTCGGCACTCGTCGTCGCGGGCCTACTACTACTAGCGGTCGTACCGTGGGTCGTCTTCACGCTGCGATTCAACACACAAGACGCTCGTCAGTGGCTCTCGCTCGCCGGTCCGGTCGTGCTTGTCATCGCAACATTCGTCTTATCGAGGGTGATTCGCGGCCGACCCCGCGATCCGTTGCCCTCGCCGGTGCCGAGGTAGGTCAGTGCCTTCCTCATGTGAGTCGGCAGGGCGTTATTGGTCGCGGAATTACCTCGCGCCGACCGCCGCTCGCTCTCCCCGGCGAACCAATGCGATCTCCGCATCAAGTTCCTGCGCGATACGCGCGAGCGTGTCCTCAGTGGCGTTGCTTGCGCCTCGCTCGATGCGGCTGATCTCAGCCTGGTCGATGCCGGTCCGCTTTGCGAGCTCGTCTTGGGAGAGTCCGGCGTCCTTGCGGAGCAAGCTGAACTCGGCGCCGAGCCGGTAGCGGTGTTGCATCCGCCGCAGTTCGGCGACCGCAGCCGGGCCTTCAGCCTTGGCTTCGGCTTGTATCTGACGCCAGAGCTCGTTGAACGTCGGCTTGGCCATGGGGCGGATACTATGGGTTATAGCCCATATCGTCAAGTACCCGTGCGTCGACCGCGGTACTCCGTCAGCCGCTTTCGCGCCAGCTCGATCTCGCGGTCCTGGCGGCGGTCACTCGGGTCGGCGGCTTTGTCGTAACCGGCCAGCAGCAACAGCAGCTTGTCGCCATGTGCGTGGCCGAACACACGCAGCGCGATCTTGTCCGGCCGTGGTTCCTTTCGAGGGGGCCGATCGGTGAACATCGCCACGGTCTCCTCCGCCGAGTGGCGCACACGGAATTCGAATAGCCCTTCACCCAGCTGCTTACCCCACTCGCCGTGGCAGACCGCGATGCCGTGGCGCTGGAGCACCTCGCGCATTGCTGTGCCCAGCGCGCCGCGCAGCAGGGGATCGAGTTCAAGGATCCACTCGAGAACCGGCGCTCGACCTGTCTCGGGATCGTCATAGAACTCGATTTCATATGGATAGTCCGGGTCACGAGTTTCCGTCATCGCACAGAGCGTAGGCGCGGATGACGACTGAGTTGGAGTCGCGATGAGCGAGTCAGCCCCTCAGAACAGTCGTGTCACAGACCATGCGCGGACCGGTCCTACGTTTCGTAGCAGGTGCGTTGGCAGCCCGCACCGTTCTCTAGAATTGCCCGTGTGAGTGACCTCGAGACACGGTTCATCGCGTACAACAGCCTCGTTCGTGAGTACACGTCGGAGACCTTTGCAAACGGTTCCGTGCCGACTGGGATGAGCAGCGTTCCGACGATGTGTGTTGCCTCACCGACGAGCACTTTCGTCGAGCGCGTCGTGAGTCTCTACGGTGAGCTCGGCGTGGATGCTCGCTTGATGAAGTTCTCGAACGCGGACTACACCTACGTCGACACGATCTTTACGCGGCCGGCACTCGCAGCGGGTCGGTTCGTCGCAGGCATCATCTCCGCGCGCCCAGGAGACGGAGAGCTTCGCCAGGAATGGATCGTCGGTCCGTCGTCGGCCTCTCTACCCCGTGCCTACTACACGCCGCCGCCGTGGGTCGGGCACGTAGGACCTCGTGGTGGCCACACCAATGAACTTGCTGCGATCGCATTCAAGACCAGCGAGTTCGGAGCGTGGATGAACGGACGGCATGCGCGCGTTGCCGATCACTGGCCGACGCGGGAACAGTTTGGCGAGCAGCTGCTCCGTGACCGCATAGATGCAGCGCAAATGCGCGCGCGCGCGGTTCGTCGCCGTCCCTGAGGTCGGCGTGACCTCGTTTGCGCGATAACGGTTGCCTAGTTAGCGCGTGTCATGGACCAGCTTGGGCTGCCTAGACATGTTCGCAGCGCCGTGCCCGTTCGAGAATTGCGCGGCGCACCGCAATGGTCTTGCTGCCTCATGGTTCGAACGGCGTGGCCGGAGGCCGAGTCTCCTGCAGATCACCCGGCGCAATGGTGTAAGGAGAGCAATGGTTTCGATCGTTTGATACCGGCGGCAAGAGCAATGGTCTTAGCGCCCTCGTGCTCGGCGCGCGGAGACCATTGCGCCTACGCCACACATGGTTGCCTACACCATGTCGCGCTAAAGCATGTGAACGACGCGCGAGTTTCCTAATAGAATTGGGGTCCCGCCGAGGTAGCTCAGTCGGTAGAGCAATGGTCTGAAGAATCGCGAGCGATGCGATCCGCGGATTTGCTGCAGAACTCGCGACTGATACCGAAATTCAGCCTCGAAGAGCAATGGTGTAGGTCATCAATAGTCTTGAGTGCGGCGGGCAGGCCGCGCCGAACGTCGTGTTCGTGCATGATCCGGCCTTCAGAAACGGCTCGAGTCAGGATCCGGTACGTGGTCGACGCGAACGGTGCTTCTCAAGCGGGCGTACACGTCGTGCGGCAAGCGCACGAGTACGCCGGTCCGCAAGTTTGTCGGCGGCGATCCTAGAGAGCTGCTCACGAGCGACGTCCGATGCAAGGCTCACAGCTGCGCATCCGACAGCAATGGTTTGATCTTCGCAATCCCAGAGACACTCGATCGCCAGGCCGGCCTCGAAGGTCGGCGAGAGTAGCGCGAGCCCGCGAGCGACCCGATGCCGCAAGTACGAGTAGGTCGTCTCCTTGAAGATCGTTTCGAACAGAGCGGTGGATAGGCGATCGCGTAGCCGAACGAGCGCGTCGACTGCGTCGCATGCGCGATATAGCCACTCTTCGTCGCGGAAGTGTTCGGCCATCGTGCGGAGAAGAGCCTCGTCTCCTGGCTCTGGCCACTCCGCTACCGCGTGCATTGCTACCTCACCGAGGCGTCCGGGCTCACCAAGCCAGCCTCTGACACGAGGAAGCGGTCCGTCCCTGAGCAGCTGGAATATCGCGAACCAGCCAGCGTTCGGCGGCCATTCGCGATCAGGGAACCGGCGAAGCTCGGACTCCGCCGCGTCGAGCACACGCTGGTCGCGTTGCCAACCAAGCACCTTGATCGCGTCGTGGCGTAGCTGCTCGTCGTCGCCCGTTGCGGCCTCGAGGAGCGCGGCTTTGTCTACTTCATCCGAGCGGCCGCGCAAAGCGCTCACCTCGCGCTCGCGCAGCACTTCCATCACGGACTTCTCGGCGAACTGCGCGCGTCGCCGTTCGCCTTGCGTGCGCCAAAGGTGACTACGCGCAGCTGCCTCAGCGATGCGCTCGTTCGTGCGGCGCCACGAGAGCCACGGCTCGCGATCTGGCTCGAATGGCAGGCCGCGCGCGAGCTCGTCGACCGAAGCCGCTCGTTCAGCGACGACGTGATCGAGACCCTCGACGTTGAGCACGGTTGGCCAACTCAAGGCCACGAGCGCGGTACTCCAGTCTTCACCGATCTCAACGTAGCGGCGCAGCAGTGCAACTGCGTCCGCGCGGCCCAAACGTCCCATCGAGCCGAGCGTGTACAGCGCGAGGGCATCACGCCAGTCGTCCTTGCTGGCGGTGGCTGGCGGCGGAGCGAGAAGGAAGACCTCGAGCGGAGCGAGGTCGAGCTCGATGTCAACAGCGATGCGCCCGTAGTACTCGTCGCGACTCTCGACCTGATGATCCGTCCGTGGATCTGACGTAAGACAGTTGATCAGCGCGGCAGCGCCCTCGCCAGGCGCCACAGCAAGTGCATCCACGTAGCCCTGACCGCGCCCGCGCTGGACTCGACCAAGCAGGCTGTCAGCGCTCGCGACAACGACGTCAGGCATTCGTCGAGACGATAGCGAAGGAAAACGCCCCGATCGTGGCCGGATCGAGTGTGCGCGAAGATCGATTTGGGTATGAAGTGGCGCGGTGGGCGGTCCCACCAACAGCTAGTTAGGTACTCGCTCGGCAGATACTCACCAGGTGGACTCGAAGGCGATTGCCGCCGCGATTCATGGCGAGGGCGAGACGCTCGACGACATCATTGCTGAGCTGCGGCGCAGCGACCGCGAGGTTGTCTTTGAGGCGCTTCGAGGATTGATCCATTACTCAGACGCAGACGTTCCTGGATGGCTGCCATGGGCGGCGCCGAAGTTCCCCGGCGGCTCTGCCGTTGCCCACGCCGTGGCCTCGGGCCTCGCGACTAACACGAGTGCGGGTGTGGCCGGATTCGGAATTGAGAAGTGGCTCGAGGAGGGCTGGAACCAGCCTGTGGACGATCTTCACAATGCCATGCGACCTTGAGCCAAGCGATAGACGTCGTCGCATATGCCTCGTTAGTCGCGCTGTTCGTGGTTTTGGCGACCGGGCTCGTCGAGGTCTTGTTCGGTGACGCCGCAGTCCCGCGCGTGGCGCGCGCGTATCAGGTCCGATTTGGTTGGCCCGGCCAGGAATTATCGCCCCGCGGGCTGCGGCGAGCCGCCGCTCTGTTCTTCGGAGGAACGCTACTAGTTCTAGACGCAGTCGCGCTCGTTGGCGTCATGGCCACGAGCATGCGCGACGACCGATCGACATGGGTAATTCAGGCGGCGGAACTCTCAGTTGCCATCATGTGGTCATTCGCGCTCGCACGTGGTGTCCTAAAAGTTGGCCGGCAGACTCCCGGAAATGCGTCGGCACTTTCTGATGGGCGTGAACGACACTAGACCGACGACGCAGGGAACGGTGCTGTATCCGCGAACGATCACGAGGACGACGGATCCCGCTTAGACGAAATGTGTCCTCCATCGGCCCCGGCATGGTTGTCTGAACGATGTGTCATCCAAACCTTCGATTCCGCGTAAAATGAGGGTCCCGCCGAGGTAGCTCAGTCGGTAGAGCAATGGTCTGAAGAATCGCGAGAACCGCGATTCGCGAATTCGCTCCGGAACTCGCGACTGATACCGAAATTTCGAGTCAAAACACCATGGTGTAGGCGGCCAATAGTCTTGAGTGCGGCGGGCAGGTCGCACCTTTCGTAGCGTTGAACGGTGCTCGCTCGGCGCGAGTTCGGCGGCATCCGGATCTAGGCATGTCGTTCACAACGTCGGCGCCAATCATCGGCGCTTCTTCTCCGAGCCTTCTGACTCTGCGACGATGCGCGCAGAAGAGCTCAACAACAACAACATCGTCGCCGAGGCGCGACGCGCGCTGGAGTCCGCCTAGGACGAGCTCGACGACCTGAGAACGAGCGGGGTGTTCCCCGATGCCCCCTCGTCGAGTCCACGCGGTCCAGTCGCTGCCGGCATCGCGCGGATCGACCGATCCGCGATCGACGATCGCAGGGGCCCGCGCCGCATCATCGTTGACTTCGACCATGCCAGCGCGCATACCGTGCCGGTGGGTGGGAATGCGGATGACAGGGACGTCCTGACTCGCACACGGCGCGTCGCCGTCGCCGTGCTGGTTTGCAGCATCGCCCTCTCTGCATGCTCGCCCTCGGGTCCGGAGTCGGTATCGCCTCCCACCGCGGCGTCTCCGGTCAACTCGCTACCGGTCACGCCGTCGCCGACGCTGGCGCTCGCCACGCCGTCGCCCCTGCCCGGTGGCGCCATCACGACCTACGCCGGCAGGGACTTCTCGGGCGACGGCGGCCCCGCGACCGCCGCGCGGCTCTTGGCCCCCGCCGGCGTGGCTCTCGATCCCGCCGGCAACCTGTATATCGCGGACACCGCCGACCACCGCATCCGCAAGGTCACGCCCGGGGGCACCATCTCGACCTACGCCGGCAGCGGCAACTTTGGCTTCTCTGGCGACGGGGGCCCCGCGACCGCCGCGGAGCTCAACTTCCCCCGGGACGTTGCCCTCGATCCCGCCGGCAACCTCTACATCGCGGACAGCGGCAACAGCCGCATCCGCAAGGTCAGCCCAGGGGGCACCATCTCGACCTACGCCGGCAGTGGCAGCCGTGGCTTCTCAGGCGACGGCGGCCCCGCGGCCGCTGCGCAGCTCAACAACCCCGTTGGCATGGCCCTCGATCCCGCCGGCAACCTCTACATCGCGGACATCACCAACAATCGCATCCGCAAGGTCACCTCCGGGGGGACCATCTCGACCTACGCCGGCAGCGGCAGCTTTGGCTTCTCGGGTGACGGCGGCCCCGCGACCGACGCGCAGCTGGGCGTACCCGTTGGCGCTCTACTCCCCCCATGGCGTGGCCCTCGATACCGCCGGCAACCTCTACATCGCGGATAGCAATCGCATCCGCAAGGTCACCCCCGGCGGCACCATCTCGACCTACGCCGGCACGGGCACGGGGCCCTTCTCCGGGGACGGCGGCCCCGCGACCGCTGCGCAACTCAGCTCCCCCGCCGGCGTGGCTCTCGATCTCACCGGCAACCTCTACATCGCCGACGACGGCAACTACCGCATCCGCAAGGTCACCCCCGGGGGCACGATCTCGACCTACGCCGGCGGCGGCAGCTCTAACTTCTCGGGCGACGGCGGTCCCGCGACCGCCGCGCAGCTCAACGTACCCGTTGGCGTAGCCCTCGATCCCGCCGGCAACCTCTACATCGCGGACCAAGGAAACAGCCGCATCCGCAAGGTCACCCCTGGGGGCACCATCTCGACCTACGCCGGCACCGACACGCCGGGCTTCTCTGGCGACGGCGGCCCCGCCACCGCCGCGCAGCTCAACGTACCCGTTGGCGTGGCCGTCGATCCCGCCGGCAATCTCTACATCGCGGACAGCGGCAGCAGCCGCATCCGCAAGGTCGGCCCCGGGGGCACCATCTCGACCTACGCCGGCGGCGGCGGTGGTACGCCGGGCTTCTTGGGCGACGGCGGCCCCGCGACCGCCGCGTACCTCAACAACCCCGTTGGCGTGACCCTCGATCCCGCCGGCAACCTCTACATCGCGGACTTGGGCAACGCGCGCGTCCGCAAGGTCACCCCCGGCGGCACCATCTCGACCTACGCTGGCAGCGGCAGCTTTGGCTTCTCTGGCGACGGCGGCCCCGCGACCGCCGCCCAGCTCAACGGACCCTGGGGCGTGGCCGTCGATCCCGCCGGCATCCTCTACATCGCGGAAAGCGGGCGCATCCGCAAAGTCACCACAGGGGGCACCATCTCGACCTATGCCGGCAGCGGCAACTTTCGCTTCGCTGGCGACGGCGGCCCCGCGACCGCCGCGGAGCTCAACTTTCCCCGGGGCATGGGCCTCGATCCCGCTGGCAATCTCTACATCGCGGACAGCGGCAGCAGCCGCATCCGCAAGGTCGGCCCCGGGGGCACCATCTCGACCTACGCCGGCGGCGGCGGTGGTACGCCGGGCTTCTTGGGCGACGGCGGCCCCGCGACCGCCGCGTACCTCAACAACCCCGTTGGCGTGACCCTCGATCCCGCCGGCAACCTCTACATCGCGGACTTGGGCAACGCGCGCGTCCGCAAGGTCACCCCCGGCGGCACCATCTCGACCTACGCTGGCAGCGGCAGCTTTGGCTTCTCTGGCGACGGCGGCCCCGCGACCGCCGCCCAGCTCAACGGACCCTGGGGCGTGGCCGTCGATCCCGCCGGCATCCTCTACATCGCGGAAAGCGGGCGCATCCGCAAAGTCACCACAGGGGGCACCATCTCGACCTATGCCGGCAGCGGCAACTTTCGCTTCGCTGGCGACGGCGGCCCCGCGACCGCCGCGGAGCTCAACTTTCCCCGGGGCATGGGCCTCGATCCCGCCGGCAACCTCTACATCGCGGACAAAGACAACGCGCGCATCCGCAAGGTCACCTCCGGGGGCACCATCTCGACCTACGCTGGCAGTGGCAGCCGTGGCTTCTTAGGCGACGGCGGCCCCGCGACCGCCGCGCGGTTCCGGGAACCCTCAGGCGTGGCCCTCGATCCCGCCGGCAACCTCTACATCGCGGACACTTACAACAATCGCATCCGCAAGGTCACGCCGACGGTTGCGGTGTCGACGACACCCGCGCCCACCGCGCCCGCGTCGTTAGCCGCCGCGCCCCCGCCGAACATCCGAACGACCCCGCTCGGTCAGGTCACTGGCAACTGGCTCTTCTATGGCGTGCAGATCCCGCGGCCCGAGCGCGACCGCATCGAGATCCAGATCATCGCGGTCCCCGCGAGCGGGGGCGCGGCGACGATTGTGGTCGCGTTCGACGCTGCTACCGCGAGGGGAGGCGCGAACGGTGTCTTTACCGTAGGAATCTTCGACAGCGCGCCGTACTTGCGCCGGCAGTTCTCACCAGATGGTCGGCGAATGGTCTTCTCGATCGGCGGGGAGCTCGTCGTGATCGACCTCGTGACCGGCCAGGCTAAGCCGCTCGGCGTCCGCGGCTTCTACCCCTCGTGGAGCAGGGATGGCTCGCAGATCGCGTTCGTCTTCGAGAAGCCCGTCGCGGACGCCGGCGCAAACAGGTCCCATGCGATCGGCGTCGTGCCTGTGGCCGGAGGAAGTCCCAGGGAGCTGGTCGCGAGCTCCCAGGACACTTCCGTCGAGTGGTCGCCGGACGGTTCGCGGATCCTCTCGCCCATCCCCGTGGTCGACTGTGTGGACTGCCCCCCAGTCCATGCCACGATGGAGGTCACGACCGGACGGATCGGCATGCGGTTCGCGTTTGTTTCCGGGGGCCCGTCGTACTCGCACTGGCGCACCGGCTCGCCAGAGCTCGCCATCGCGATCGAGGTGTGCGGAGAGATCGCGACTCCTGTGTCGAGGATCGTCGGGATCGATGAGCGCACCAGAAGCGAGAGGATCCTCGTGGATGTGGCCGAGCCATGCCCGGAGCGGGATGGTCGACTAGAAGCGGTCCAGCTGCGCGACCCGCGCTGGAATCCGGCGGTCGCCGACGAGCTCCTCTACGTCATGGCACGGGGCAACGACTTCGAAACGCATGTGGTGAACATCGCGACCGGAAAGGACACGCGGCTCCCGATCTCCGCGTACGAGGCGACGTGGACCAGGGACGGATCGGCCGTGGCCTACCTCGTGAAAGACCCGGGTTCGAGCTTCGGCTCGGCGGTTCGGGTCTGGAAGCGCGACGGCAGCGGCGAAACAGAGATCCGCCGCGCGACCGGCGGAGAGGCCGTCTTCAGCATCGCATCCGTCAGCTACTGATCCGCGCATCGACGAGGCCCCTGGATCGCGCTCCCGGTCGAATTCCATGGCGCGTTTACCCAGACGCGCACGCTGGCCGGACGACTGCGCGACTTCCTACCATTCTGGCGCCGCGCGCCGTTAGAGGCGCGGACGCGACACCTGGAAAGTAGCGGAGTCGCTTGGTTCATCATCGCGTTCGTTGGCTACGCTGCCTGCGCACAGCAATGTCTCAGCGCCTGATGGTTTGAGTGAATGCGCGGACACGGAATCTCGTGTGTAGACCGGCCGCTGCAATGGTCAGCGAGAGCAATGGTTTCGGTCGTTTGATACCGGCAACAAGAGCAATGGTCTCGGCGCCGTTGTGCTTGGCACTGCGGAGACCATTGCTCAAGGTCGCACATGGTTGCTTACACCATGTCGCGTTAAACCATTCCATTTGCTCGCGGAATAGCTAATAGAATGAGGGTCCCGCCGAGGTAGCTCAGTCGGTAGAGCAATGGTCTGAAGAACCATGTGTGTCGCGGGTTCAAGTCCGGCACGGCACACGTCCCTTAGTGAATTTGAGAATCTGGGCCCGCGCTGGCCGCGCTCGCGTCGGTGTGAACCATCGGCTGATCCAGAAGCTTCCTGCACGCCTAGCGGACCATTCGCGAGAAATCGCATGAATCGGTGCGGCGAGCGGCCCCAAGCCACTTGAAATCGACAGGCGATTAGGCGATCACGGGCTATCGTCGCCGATGTCCGGCAACAATGGCCGCGAATGAGGAGCGCCAGGATGACGGCGAGCAACAGGCTGCAACCGAGGCTGGTGTTGCTGTGCGGCTTGCCTGCATCGGGGAAGACGACGCTCGCGCGCGAGCTTGCAGACGCCTATGGCGCTGTGCGGCTCAACCCGGATGAGTGGGAGTCGGCGTTGGACGTTGATCCGTTCGACGAGGGCTTCCAAGCCAGGCTCGAAGCGGAATTCTGGGAACTTACGCAGCGGCTCCTCGTGCTGGGAACCTCGGTTGTGCTCGAATGGGGTTTCTGGGCTCGCTCGGA
>VBJD01000110.1 GCA_005887995.1 Chloroflexota bacterium | reverse complement strand
GATCCTCGCCCAGGCGGACCAGACAAATGGCGCGGGCTGGTTCAACGGCGACGACGCCGTAGTGCTCCGACGTGGCTCGACGGTCCTCGATGTCATTGGACAGGTCGGCGTTGACCCCGGCAGCGAGTGGGGCACGGGTTTGCAGAGCACCGCGGATAACACGCTGCGGCGCAAGGCCGGTACCAGCGCCGGCGATGTGAACGGTGCCGACGCCTTCGACCCGAGCGCGCAGTGGGACGGCTTCGCGACAGACACGTTTGACGGTCTCGGCTTCCATGCCGCGATCTCCGATCTGTTCTTTTCCGAGTACATCGAGGGCTCGAGCAACAACAAGGCGCTCGAGATTTTCAACGGGACCGACACGGCAGTCGATCTCGTTGCCAGTGGCTACAACGTCCAGATGTTCTTCAACGGCAGCGTGAGCGCGGGCCTGACGATCAACCTTGTCGGCACGATCGCGCCGAACGACGTCTTCGTGCTTGCACAGTCGTCCGCGAACGCGGCGATCCTCGCGCAGGCCGACCAGACCAACGGCGCCGGGTGGTTCAACGGCAACGACGCCGTGGTGCTTCGCAAGGGGGCACAGATCATCGACGTGATCGGGCAGATCGGCTTCAACCCAGGGACCGAGTGGGGCACCGGCCTCGTCAGCACCGCGGACAACACGCTCCGCCGCAAGCTCTCGGTGACCAAGGGCGACGCGAACGGAACCGACGTCTTCGACCCGTCGATCGAGTGGGAAGGGTTCGCGATCGACACGTTCGACGGGCTCGGCGCGCACGGTGGCGGTGATATCGCGCCATCGGTCACGACCACGGTCCCCGCGGCCGGTGCGACCGGTGTGGGAGTGGGCTCGAACATCACCGTCACCTTCTCGGAGCCGGTGAACGTATCACCCAACTGGTACGGCATCGCGTGCGCGAGCGGCCCGCGGACGGCGACGGTGAGCGGAGGGCCGAGCACGTTCACGCTCGATCCCTCGGCGGACTTCGCCTCGGGTGAGAGCTGCAGCGTGACCATCGTCGCCGCGAACGTCACGGACCAGGACACGCAGGATCCGCCCGACGCGATGGCCGCGAACTTCACGTGGTCGTTCGCGACCGCGCAGTCGTTCAGCTGCACCGATCCAAAGACGCCGATCAACCCTGGCGATCTCGTCCGCGTCACCGGGAAGGTCACTGAGTTCAGCAACCTGACCGAGATCACGAGCGTGACCCAGGCAGCCATCTGCTCGACCGGGAACGCGCTCGCGCCAGCGACCGTCACCCTTCCCGTCGGGTCGTACACGGACTTCGAGCGCTACGAGGGAATGTTCGTGCGCTTCGACCAGACGCTCACGGCGACGGAGACGTTCACCCTCGCGCGGTTCGGCGAGGTGCGCCTCGCTGCGGATGGTCGTCTCTACACGCCGACCGCCGTCACCACGCCGGGAGCGGCGGCGATCGCACTCGAAGACGAGAACCAGCGACGCTCCTTCGTGCTCGACGACGGCAACAACCAGCAGAACATCGACCCGACGCTCTACCCGACCGGCGGACTGTCAGCGCCGAACACGCTTCGCTCGGGTTACACGACGACGGGCGTCACGGGCGTCTTCGACTACCGGTTCAACACTTACCGCCTGCAGCCAGTCGGTCCGGTGTCGTTCACCGCGGCGAATCCGCGCACAACCGCACCAGATCCCGTCGGCGGGAACACACGCGTCGCATCCTTCAATGTCCTCAACTACTTCAACGGCGACGGCCTCGGCGGCGGCTTCCCCACATCGCGAGGCGCGACGACGCGCACCGAGTTCGATCGGCAGACGGCGAAGGAGGTCAGCGCGCTCATCGCGCTCGCCCCGGACATCGCAGGTCTGATGGAGATCGAGAACGACGCGGGCCCAAACAGCGCCCTCGCGCAACTCGTCGCGTTCCTTAACAACTCGGCCGGCCCCGGCACGTACGCGTACGTCGACACAGGCGTCATCGGCACCGACGAGATCAAGGTCGCGCTCATCTACAAGCCGGCGGCGGTCACTCCGGTCGGGGCCTGGCAAATCATGACGTCCGGCACCGATCCGCGCTTCATCGATACGAGGAACCGCCCGTCGCTTGCACAGACCTTCTTGCGCAACGGCACGGCCGAGAAGGTGACGGTCGTGGTCAACCACTTGAAGTCGAAGGGTTCGTCCTGCGACGACATCGGTGACCCCGACATGAACGACGGCCAGGGCAACTGCAACCGCACGCGTAGCCAGGCGGCGGCCGCGATCGTGGACTGGCTCGCGACGGATCCGACCGGCAGCGGGTCGCCGAACTTCCTGCTCATCGGCGACATGAACTCGTACACCTTTGAAGACCCGATCACCACGTTCACGAACGGCGGACTGCTCAACCTCGTCCGTGAGTTCGATGGTCTGACGGCCTACTCCTACGTATTCGGCGGCGAGTCCGGGTATCTCGATCACGCCCTCGCGAGCCCGCGGCTCGCGGCGAACGTGGGCGGCGTCACGCACTGGCACATCAACGCCGACGAGCCGGTCGCGCTCGACTACAACACCGAGTTCAAGACGACAAACCAGATCACGACGTTCTACGCGCCGACCGCGTATCGCTCGTCCGACCACGACCCTGTCGTGATCGGGTTGGACCTGCGGACGGCACCGCCGACGTTCACCTCGACACCGTCCGACGTGACTGTCTTCACGGGCGCCGGGGCGACGGCGTGCGGTGTCTTCGTCAGCGACGCCGCGCTCGGCACCGCGGTGGCGACGAGCGGCGCGCCGGGCGCCGTGACGATCACGCGCGCGGGCGTGCCCAGCGGCAACCTCTTCCCAGTCGGCAGGACGACGATCACGTACACGGCGACCGATACGGTCGGTGCCGCCGCGACTGCGACGGAAACAGTGACCGTCGTCGACAACACGCCGCCGGAGATTACGGCTCCGCCGAGCATCACCCGTGGCACCGGTCCGGGTTCGACGCTCCCCGGCCTAGTCATCTCCGATCTCGGTTTCGCCACGGCCTCGGACAACTGCTCGGGCGTGATCGTCAGCCTCATCAGCGGTCTGCCCGTCGGCAGTCTCATCCCGATCGGCACGACGACGAACACGTTCCGCGCCATTGACGCGAGCGGCAACACGGCAACCGCGGCGCA
The DNA here is from genome assembly GCA_005887995.1 of Chloroflexota bacterium. Classification (GTDB taxonomy): domain Bacteria; phylum Chloroflexota; class Limnocylindria; order P2-11E; family P2-11E; genus CF-39. The sequence goes on along the minus strand of VBJD01000110.1, from coordinate 2,818 downwards.
GACCGTCACCGTGATCGACGACACCGCCCCTGTGCTCACGGTGCCCGCGAATGTGACGGTGTACACCGGCGCGGGCGCGGCCGTCTGCGGCGCGTTCATCGACACTGCGACGCTCGGCGAGGCAACAGCAGTCGATAACTCCGGGATAGTGAGCGTGACGCGCGTCGGTGGCGCGCCACCTGGCATCTTCCCAGTGGGCACCACGACGCTCACCTTCAAGGCGACCGACGGCGCGGGAAACCACGCGACGGGCACGCAACTCGTCACCGTTGTCGACAACACCCGGCCAACCCTCACCGCGCCGGCGAACGTGATTCGCGCCGCGACTGGCATCACCACGCTCGTCACCGACAGTGAGCTCGGCACCGCAACGGCCGCGGACAACTGCCCCGGTGTCACCATCGCGCGCAGCGGCGTGCCCGCCGGCAATCTGTTCCCGCACGGGACCACGACGATCACCTACACCGCGACCGACGCGAGTGGCAACACCGCGAGCGCGACGCAGACGGTGACCGTGAACGCGACGGCCACGAGCGTGTGCGTGTTCGTCCGCTCGTACATCGCGAACGCCGGCATCGCCAATTCGCTCTGCGTGAAGCTCGACGCCGCAGCGGCCGCGCGGGCTCGCGGCAGCGTCAACGCTCACGACAACGTCATCGACGCCTTCGCGAACGAGGTGGACGCGCAGCGACGGAACGGCACGCTCACCGGAGCGCAGGCCGATGCGCTCATCGCCCTCGCGAGGACGCTGTAGAGGAGAGCCGCATGAAGATCATGAAAGTGGACTCTGTCACCTTCCCGGTGAAGGACTACGCGAAGAGCGCGAAGTGGTACTCGGACACGCTTGGTCTTCCCGAGATCTGGCGGATGGAAGAGCAGAAGGCTGCCGGGCTCGGCGTGGGGGACAACTCCGCGACGATCAACCTGTTCCAGGAGTCCGGACCGGCGCAGCTCATCATGCAGGTCGAGCGCGTCGATGACGCGCGCAAGGAGCTCGAACGCAAGGGTGTGCGCTTTGACGCGCCGACGCGCGCGCTCGAAGGCATCGGGATGTTCGCGGAGTTCCGCGATCCGGACGGCAACCGCATCGCACTCCTCGACTACACGATCGAGCACGGAGAGTCATCCGGGTAACGCGTCCGCGCGTATCCCTTCGCGATGACGCGCCGCTGGACGATCCGCATCGCTGCATGCCTCGCGCTCTTCACGCTCACCGCGTGCGCGGAAGCGGCGCAGCCCGAGCGGACGCCGCGAGCGAACGAGGTGCAGGTCTTCGAACCTGCGGGTCAGCCAGATCGCTGGACGTACACGCCAAACACCCTGAGCGTCGCCGCCGGAACGACCGTGACGTTCGTGAACCATGGCAAGGAATTCCACACCGTCACCTCTGACGATCCCGGCCGCCTCTTCGACATCAGCCTCGACACGAACAAGACCGCGACCTTCACATTCGCGAAGGCCGGCACGTTCGCCTACCACTGCGGCGTGCATGCACAGATGACCGGCGTCATCCGCGTCTGCGACGGCGCCTGCGGCTAAGTCTTCAGATCAGGCGGCGGCGCCAGGAGGTAGCGGATCGAGAACCCGGCGATCGCGGCGCCGAGGAGCGGGCCGATCCAGTACACGTACCAGTTCTCGAAGAACCCCGCGGGCACCGCGGTCGCGAACCAGCGGGCGGGGTTCATCGCCGCGCCCGTGAGCGGTCCACCCACGAGGATGTCGGTCATCACGGTGAGTCCGATCCCGAAGCCCGCGATGGGCGGCGCGAGCGGTGAGACGCGGGTCCCGTATACGGCCCACACCAGGAACACCGTGAGGATCGCCTCGATCACGATTCCCGCGGCCGGCGTGACGTCGAACGCGAGCGCCGGCGTGCCGAGATGCGTCGAATCGATCGCGGTGATGGCGCGGTCGTAGAGCACGCGCAGCGCGAAGCCGGCCGCGAGGCCGGCGATCAGCTGCGCGGCCCAGTACGTCGGCACACGCGCCCAGGGATGCCGGCCTGCGATCGCGAGCGCGAACGTGACCGCCGGATTGAAGTGCCCGCCCGAGAACGGGCCGAACGCCGACACCGCGATCGCGAGTGTGATGCCGTGCGCGAGCGCGATCGGCAGAAGGCCGCCGCCCGCGATCACGCTGTCGGTGAGGATCGTGCCGGCGCCGATGAAGAAGAACCAGAACGTGCCGCAGGCTTCCGCGGCGAGCGCGCGTGTGTGGGCATTCATGGGCGGCTATTCTCGCGCCAATGGCTGACTTCCGTCCGGTCGAGGCAACGAAGGCGCGCATCCTCTCCGTCCGACCTGCGCCCGCCGGAACGCAGATCGAGCGCGCGAACGCGGAATGGATCGAGGTGATCGTGCAGCTCGATTCCGATCTCGCGAACTGGCGCCTGCAGCACCTTCGCGCGCTTTGGCGCGAGGAGCTCGCGAAGCCCGTCGAGTGGGAGTGGCTCTACACGTGGGGTTCGCCGTCGTTCGTCCGCGCGGGCGAGATCTATCGCGTCCACTCGGGTTCGCGTGTGCGCGCCGCGACGCATCCGCTGCCCGACGACCTCGCATCGGGCCGCAAGCACGTGTACGCCGCGGGGCCGATGGCGGCGGCGAAACTCATGTGGGTGCGCGGCGATTACGCGCGTCTCATCGACGCGTTCGGCACGGTGATCGACGAGATCGTCGTGTGGCCCGAGGAGGAGAAGCCAACGCCGCAGGAAGCGCCGACGCGCCGCTGAGTATCCCGGCACGCGTCTCGTTCGTCACGCTCGCATGTCGCGATGTCGTGGCGATGAAGCGCTTCTATCACCAGTTCGGCCGGCCGCCGT
>VBJD01000041.1 GCA_005887995.1 Chloroflexota bacterium | reverse complement strand
TCTCGCGCTTCGCTGATTCGCGCTCGCTGGCCGTCGCGTCAAAGGCGAGGGGGAACTCCGCGGTTTCGCTCATGGACGTTCGCGATGATAGCCTTGGAATTACCGATTCGCCGCTCGTTGTTCTGGGAGGATGTTGCTTCGATGGCCTACGTGATCGTTGAGCCGTGCATCAATGTGAAGGATGCAAGCTGTGTCGACGTGTGCCCAGTTGACTGTATTTATACGACCGACGCGGACAACATGTATTTCATCCACCCTGATGAGTGCATCGACTGTGGCGCATGCGAATCGGTGTGTCCGGTGAGCGCGATCTTCCCCGAAGATGCGGTTCCCGATAAGTGGAAGAACTTCATCGAGGTCAATAAGAACTACTTCAACAAGTAGATCGCGCGCGTCTCGGATGTAGATCAGTGGTCGTCATCGGCCTCCGATTTCTTTTGCAGTCGACGATCTCGTGCCTGCTCACGCGCGCAAACAAGACACTGATGGCTGTCACGCGGAGGCACGCCCTTTCCGCGTGAGAGATATGGACGGAGCCGTGCGTTTGCGTACTCGTGACCGTTGATGCAGTGCGTCTTTCGATTGCCCCAGGCCGGGTTGCCGCGCGGAAGTGGTGGCTGCGATTCAATGACTTCACGAGCTTCACGCGCTTGCTTCTGCTTCACCGGGCCGAGCCACGGAGAAATCCTCTCAAGCACGACGACGATGTCTGACCATGCGGCGCTCTTGAATCGCCACACCGGTGAATAGGGCCCTTCTTGCGCATACGGCCCGTTGATGTGGCCGACGCCAGCGATCTCAGCGAATCGGCGGAGAACTTCGGGCGCAAGCGCGTCCGGACCGCACTGGGTCACGCACATCTCAGCGAGGTGGTAGTTGTCATGAGTCCGGTGGTCGAGGAGGTAGACGGAACCCTCGCCGTCGTATAGCCCGGCGGCCCAGGCTCGCCAATCGTCGGTCGTGCCGCAGGGGCGCGACGCCGCGCTTGGACGTTCGAGCGCCACAGCGAACTCACGCAGCTTGACCTGCCCGAGCCATGGCAACAACAAGTGGTGCAGCAGCTCGACGTCGCCGCGGCTCGATATCTGCCACCAATACAAATCGTCGCGACCTTCCATGACATATGGGCCCCCGATCCGTCCCAGCCCGCCGACTGCGCGTTGGAATCGGAGCAGGACTTCAGGAACGCCATTCGGGTCAGCTTGATTAATGCGCGCCTGGGGCTGCTTCGTCTTCCGGCCTTCCTGAGCCACTGCGTTCGCCCAGCCCTCGCCGTCAAAGAATCCCGCGGCCCACGCCAGCTCGAATCGGTCCATGTGCGCATCGAACAACAAACGCGCGCGTTTGTATGTCCCTCGTCCGTCACCAAAATCAGGGACAAGCCGTCACATGTTTTGGTGACAAGCTGTCACGAGACGCGGCTCACCACCACGTCCACAGCTCGCCGAACCAATGCCCGAGAGCCGAGTCCCCGAACACGCGCCACAGCCTGAACAGGACGTCTTCCTGGGCCGCGCGCGTGCCGAGAATGGCTGGGCCAGCGACCGTGATGCGCAAAACGCGGGTAAGGAATTCGCGACGCGTGATCGTGTCCACGAATGCACCTCCCTACCGGGTTAGGAGCACGTGGACACCTCCTCTCCGGGTCGAGAATCTCCGCCGAACTGATCAGCCATCGCATTGCGAAGTTCGCATGCGTGCGTCGCACCGTCAACGGTTCGTGCTTCGAGTGTGACCAACTACACGAAAGGATCAGTCCTCGATGATCTTCCGTCCCGCGAAGCCCGCATCGAGCTCGTGCCAGAACGCGACGCGGTCGCCGTCGTCCAGCTTCCAGCAGAGATAGACCTCGCGACCTCGCATCTTCGAGCGGAAGTCGATGAGCCCACGCTCAGGGTCCTTCACCTCAATGCCGAGCTCGGCGACCTCGCGCAGCAGAGCCTCGATCTCGCGCGCCACCGGATCGGTCGGTCGGCGGCGGTACGTAGCGACCCGGCGCTGGAGGTCTTCGAGGAGAGGTCGCGCCTTCGGTAGCAGCGCGTCGGCCTGAGCGCGCGTGAACGTCGGCATATGCTCACGCCCGAGTATCCGCCACGGGCCACGGCGCGTGCCCGACGACGCACCAAGGGGGAGATGACGATGGCGACGTACGTCCTGCTCACCAAGGTCAGCTCGGCAGGGATCAAGACGATCCAGTCCAACCCGCGGCGCATCAAGGAGGTCAACCGCGATGTCGAGGCGCTCGGCGCGCGCGTCGTCGCGCAGTACGCGACGCTCGGTCGCTACGACTTCGTGAACATCGTGGAGGCGAAGGACGCGGAGACGATCGCGCGGATTAGTGTCGCGTTAGGGGCGCGTGGGACTGTGTCGATTGAAACGCTGACCGCCATCCCCGTGGAGACGTTCGTTCGCGCGATAGGCCGTAAAGGGAGATAGTCGCCGCACTGATCGCCGGCTGAACCGTGATGATCACCGTCGGCTTGACCATCGGCATGGGAAGCGGCTCGCCGACCCGCGCGACGATGCTCGCGACGTCCATCATCTCGACAGGCTCGGCCTTCGTCTCGGCGCGATGACGGCGCACGTTGCGCACGATCGAAACGACGGCGCTCACTACGACGACCGCGGGGAAGAGCACCTCCTGTGACGACATGAAGAGGTCCTTACGGTCGAGGAGTATCCCGACGGCAACGAAGATCAGACCCTCGATCTCGTCGACGAGCATGAGGAAGAGGAGCGCCGCCGCCGCGAGCGAGCGCTGCCGGGCCAGATCACCAAGAAATGCCAATCCCACCGCGAGGAAACGTAAACGGGAATTGACTTGGCGACGATAGGTCTTCGGTGGGGTTACTCCTAGAGAGGTAGTCCCCCTCCGCCGTACTGCCGGTACTACTGCGAAGCCGAAGGCGAAGAAGCAGGACGGTCAGGTACGCCGTATGGCGGACGTGACCACCTACATCACGCTGATGAGGTCACGCGGCGACGAAAGCACGCGTGAGGTCTTCCGCGCTCCGCGAGGCCGCGTCCTCAGGGATCTCTCGTTCATTTGCGGGGGGTGTGCTCCCCCACTCGGGGGAGCGGCCGATCTGCCGAGCGATCGCGTCGCCGACACGCGTCGCGACACCACGCATCTCCGCATCCACGCCGAGGCGCGCGAATGACGCGACTTCGTGCATGAAGCCGCACGGCACCATGCGCGTGAAGGAAGTCAGGTCGGTCGACACGTTGAGCGCGAAGCCATGCGTGGTGACGCCGCGCGACACGCGGACGCCGATCGCCGCGATCTTCGCCGGCCGGTGATCGAGAAGGTCGACCCACACGCCGGTCTTGCCCTTCTCCGTGCGCGCCGCGATCCCATAACTCGCCAGCACGGCGATGAGCGCGCCCTCGAGGCCGCGCACGTACCGCACGAGATCGGGCCGATCGCCGAGCCGCACGATCGGATAGCCCACCAGCTGCCCCGGGCCGTGATACGTGATGTCGCCGCCGCGATCGACGCGGTACACCGAGGCGCCGATCTCGCGCAGCTCGCGGAGATCGACGAGCAGGTTATCGACGCTGCCGGACCTGCCGATCGTGTAGACGGGATCATGCTCGAGCAGGAGCAAGCGCTCCTCATCGCCGGCTCGCACGCGCGTTGCGACGGCGTCCTGCAGACGCCAACCGTCGAGGTACGGCACGCGCCCGAGCCACGACGTGACGATGCGCCGATCAGACACCGACGTGTCGCTCCGCGTGATACGACGACCGGACGAGCGGTCCCGATTCGACGTGACGGAACCCGAGCGCCATACCCTGGTCGCGCAGCTCCGCGAACTCGTCCGGCGTCCAGTAGCGCTCGATCGGCAGATGCATCGGCGACGGTCTTAGGTACTGACCGATCGTGAGCACGTGCGCGCCCTCCGCGACGATGTCGCGCATCGTCGCGACCACCTCATCCTTCGTCTCGCCGAGACCGAGCATGATCCCCGTCTTGCAAACGATCTCGGGTGCGCGCTCCGCGATCCGGCGCAACACGCCGAGGGATCGTTCGTAGCGCGCCTGCGGCCGCACGCGTGAATACAGGCGCGCGACCGTCTCCACGTTGTGGCTCAGCACCTCAGGCTTCGCGTCGATCACCGCGTCGAGCGCCTCGGGCTTTCCGAGGAAGTCGGGGATGAGGACTTCGACCGTCGTCCCGGGGGACTGAAGGCGGATCTCGCGGATCGTGTCCGCGAAGATCGACGCGCCGCCATCGGGCAGCTCGTCGCGGTTCACGCTCGTCACGACGGCGTGTCCGAGGCTCATGCGCGCGACAGCGTCGCCGACCCGCGCGGGCTCATCGCTGTCGACGACGCCCGGCCGTCCGGTCTTCACCGCGCAGAACCCGCATGACCGCGTGCAGGTCTCGCCGAGGATCATGAATGTCGCAGTGCCGGCGCCCCAGCACTCAGCCATGTTCGGGCAATGAGCCTCTTCGCAGACGGTGTGGAGCTCCTTCGAGCGCATGAGGCGCCGGAGGTTCTCGTACGTCGGTCCGGTCGGCAGACGCACCTTCAGCCAATCCGGTCGTGCGCGATCGATCGGCACGACGGTGTTCGCCACGCCGCGCCCGCGCGAGCGAGGTCGCTCGACCTCGCCGGGCATTTCGAAGACGATCGGCGCGAGCTCGGCCACTAGGCAGACCTCACTAGTAGACCGTCACGGATGGGCCGACGTTCTGTAGCCAATCGCGGACCGCGGTGAGGAATCGCGCCGCGGTCGCTCCATCGATGGTCCGGTGATCGAAGCCGATGACGATGTTCATCACCTGACGGATCGCGATCGTGTCGTCATCGGTCACGATGAGCGCCTTGCGGATCGACTCCGACGACATGATGGCCGCTTGACCCGGCGGGACGATCGGGCTCGACACGATCGTGCCGAGGGGGCCGGTGTTGTTCAGCGTGAACGTGCCACCGGAGAGATCGTCGAGGGTGAGTCGCCGCGCTTTCGCGCGATCGACGACATCTCGGATCGCGCGCATGAGGCCCGCGAGGCTGCGGCCGTCGGCATCCTTGATGACCGGCACGATGAGGCCGTCCTCGCCAAGTGCGACCGCGTAACCAAGGTTGATCTCCTTGTGCAAGATGAGCCCCTGGTCTGTCCAGCTCGCGTTGACGTGAGGCACCGCGCGGATCGCCTCGATCACCGACTTCGCGATGAACGCCGCGGGTGAGAGATCGAAGCCCTCGCGCGCCGCGAAGTCGTGGCGGACCTTCTCGCGGTACTTCATGAGCTCGGTGACGTCGACCGGCATGACCGCGTGCGCGTGCGGCGCGCTCCACGCCTGGACCATGTTGTTCGCGATCGCGCGTCGCATCTGCGTGAGCGGGACGAGCGTGTCTCCTGAGAGGCTCGGGACCGGTGCGGCACGCGCCGGCTGTGCCTGTGGCTGCGCGGGGATCACCTGGCCCGCCTGCGGTCGCGGCGCTTCCGTCTGCGGTCGCGGCGCTTCCGTCTGCGGCCGCGCGCTCTGCTGCGCGATGAAGTCCTCGACATCCTTCTTCGAGACCCGGCCGCCGAGGCCGGTGCCTTCGATCTGAGAGATGTCGATGCCATGCTCCGATGCGAGCTTGCGGACCGCGGGCGTCGCGCGCACGTCCGAGAGATCAGTACGCGACTGGCCGTTGCCGTCACCCGACGGCGCCGCAGGCACGGTGGTCGGAGCGCGTGATGGCGCGCCGACGGTGACGCCGGTCTGCGCGGGCGCGCTCGAGCGCGGCGCGGATGGCGCGGGCGCGCTCGAGCGCGGCGCGGATGGCGCGGGCGCCTCCGCGACCTGCGCGCTCGACCGCGCTGGCGGCGCGCCGCCTGCCGGCGACGCGGCGGCGGCTTCGTCCGCAGTGTCGAAAACGGCGAGGAGCGTTCCGATCGGGACCGTCTGTCCCTCTTCGACCTTGATCTCGCGAAGCGTCCCTGACACCGGCGACGGGATCTCGGTGTTCACCTTGTCGGTCTGCACCTCGACGAGGAGGTCGTACTTGTTCACCTTCTCGCCCGGCTTTTTGAGCCATTTGCCGATCGTGCCTTCGGTGACCGACTCCCCGAGCTTCGGCATCTTCAACTCGAACGCCATGGGTCCGCCTCCTTTGCGAGGCCGGGGTTTCCCCGGCCGAGCCTCGTACCGGCCCCAGGGGCAAGGGCCCCTGTCAGCGAGCGTAGCGAGCGTGGAGCGGAGCAGCCGATGCTCATTAGTACGCCGCGAGCTCGCGCATCTTCGTCGCGATCTTCTGAGGATCCGGCATGAACCAATCCTCCTGCGGTTTGTTGTACGGCATCGCCGGAACTTCGGGTCCGCCGAGCCGCATCACCGGTGCATCAAGGCCATCGAACGCTTCCTCGGCGATGAGCGCGGCGATCTCGGCACCCGCGCCGAACATGCGGTTGTCCTCGTACACCACCAAACATTTTCCCGTCTTGCGCGCTTCCCGCACGATCGTCGCCGCGTCCAGCGGCCGCAGGCTGCGCACATCGACCACGTTCGCCGACACGCCTTCCTTTGCGAGCTCGTCCGCGGCGCGCAACGAGTGATGGAGCATGAGGCCGTACGCGAAGACGGTGATGTCCGTGCCCTCGCGCTTCACGTCGGCAGGGCCGAGCGGCAGCACGAAATCGGGATCGTCCGGCACCTCTCCCTTCACCGCGCGGTATGTCGCCTTGTGCTCGAGAAAGATGACCGGGTCCGGATCGCGCAGCGCCGCCCGGAGCATTCCGGTGATATCGCGCGGCGTGCTTGGCACGACGACCTTGAGGCCAGGGACGTGCGCGTAGAACGCCTCGACCGACTGCGAGTGATAGAGCGCGCCGTGGATGCCGCCACCCCAGGGCATGCGGATGACGAGGGGCACGCCGTATCCGCCGTTGCTGCGGTAGCGGATACGCGCGGCCTCGTCGACGATCTGCTCGAAGGCGGGTGCGCTGAAATCCGCGAACTGCATCTCGGCGACCGGCAGGAGCCCGCCGAGCGCTGCACCGATGGCGATGCCGACGATCGACGACTCCGCGACCGGTGTGTCGATGATCCGGTCGCGCCCGAACTCCTCGATGAACCCATCGGACACGCGGAACACACCGCCGCGGACGCCGACGTCCTCGCCCATGAGGATGTACCGCTCGTCGCGGCGGAACTCGGCGAGTAGCGTGTCGTGTACCGCCTGCACATTGGACTTCTCGCTCATGCGTCGTCCCAGAAGAGCGCCGGGTAGCGATCGGGCGCGCGCTCGCGGGCCATCGCGTACGCGGCGGCGAAGATGTCCTCGCGGCTCGGCTTCGTGAAGTGATCGGCATCATTGCCCACAGGCGTGCGCGACGCGACCGCGGAGATCGCGCGCGCGGGGATCTCAAGGTGGTCGATCGCACGCTGCGCGTCGACGACCTGCTGGAGGATGTACGCCGACGCGCCGCCGGGCAGGTCCTCATCGATCACGAGCAGTGCGCCGGTGCGCTCGACGCTCTTCGCGATGACCGCCTCGGTGTCGAACGGCAGCAGCGTGCGGACGTCGATCACCTCCACGGTGATGCCGACCGTCTCGAGGTCCGTGGCTGCCTCGAGCGCGATGCGGCAGAGCGCGCCGTAGGTCACGAGCGTCAGGTCCTTCCCCGGCCGGATGATCTCGGGGATGCCGAGCGGCAGCGTGAAGTCGCCGATGTTCGTGGCGACGCGCTCCTTGTACCGATAGCCGGAGAGCACCTCGATGACGAGGCCGGGATCGTCGCCGCGCAGGAGCGTGTTGTAGAAACCCGCTGCCTGCGTCATGTCGCGCGGCACCGCGACGTGGATCCCACGAAGCGTGCCGAGGATCATCTGCATCGGCGATCCGGTGTGCCAGATCCCCTGCAGGCGGTGTCCCTTCGTCCGGATGATCACCGGTGCGATCTGTCCGCCCGCGGTGCGATGGCGCAACGTCGCGAGGTCGTCCGACGCGATCTCGAGCGCGTAGAGGAGGTAGTCGACGTACTGGATATCGACGATCGGGCGCAGCCCACGCATCGCGATGCCGATCCCCTGCCCCAAGATCGTCGCCTCGCGGATCCCCGTGTCGACGACGCGCTCCCTGCCGTACTTCGCCTGGAGTCCCTCGTAGACGAGGTTCACGTCGCCCAGGACGCCGACGTCCTCGCCCATGATCACGATGCGCGGATCGCGCGCCATGTTCGCGTCGAAGCAGCGCAGCAGCACGACGCGCCCATCGACGGTTTCGGCGTCGGGAGAGAAGCGTGCGGGCGTCGGCGCGATGCGCAGCGGCGAGCGGTCCGACGAGGACACGAGGTCGGAGGTGTAGCGGCGCAGGTTCTCGTCGCGGTAGCGCAGGGTCGCGGTCACGAGTGCATCCCGCGCAGACCCCCGGTGTTCGCGCGTCGCGACGAGCGTCGCGAACATGGCGGTGTCGATCATCTTGCGGTTCGGATCGCTCGCGTCACGCAGTTCTGCGACGAGCGCGTCGGCATCGATGCCCGCCTCGCGTGCGGCGATCGTGATGACGCGCACCGTCTCGTCGCGCTCGCGGCGGATCGGCACGAGGGACGATTCGTAGCAGCGCTCGCGCACCGCCTCGACCTCGGCGCGCTCGCGCTTCTCGTACTCGTCGAGCGTCGTCGCGTCGGCGATCTCCGCGCCGATCATCCACTCGCGCATCTTGCGGATCGGATCGGCCTCGACCTCGTAGCGCAGTCGCTCGGGCGACTTGTAGCGCTCGTGACTGCCTGACGTTGAGTGGCCCTGCGGCTGCGTCACCTCGACGACGTGCACGAGCGCCGGGACGTGCTCGCGACGCGCGATCTCCGTCACCTCCGCGAATGTGTCGATGAGCCCGAGGTAATCGCCGCCCTTCGCGACGCGGATCTCGAAGCCGGGACCGCCGTCGCGCTGCATGCCCGCGAGCGCCTTCGAGATCGAGCCCTTCGTCGTCTGCAGTTCGTTCGGCACCGAGATGCCGTAGCCGTCGTCCCAGATGGCGATGACGAGCGGGATCTGCAAGACGCCCGCGGCGTTCACCGACTCCCAGAAGAGGCCCTCGCTCGTCCCGGCGTTGCCGCTCGTGCAGAAGCAGACCTCGTCGCCGTTGTGCGAGAAGCCGCGCGAGGACTCGTGCAGGCCAGGCGTGATGCGGTAGAGCTTCGAGGCCCACGCGAGCCCGACCGAGCGCGGCATCTGCGCCGCCACCGGCGAGATGTCCGACGCGCTCTGCCCGGCCGCGAGGAGGTCGCGCCAACGCCCCTGCGCGTCCACGGTGCGTGTGCCGTAGTGGTTCGACATCTGACGGCCGCCCGAGTGCGGCTCGCGATCGATGTCGGCGTCGGCGTAGAGCTGCGCGAAGTAGTGCTCGAGCGTCGAGATGCCGACCGCCATCGTGAACGTTTGGTCGCGGTAATAGCCGCTCCGCCAGTCACCCGGCCGGAAGGCGTGCGCCATCCCGAGGTTCGCGATCTCCTTGCCGTCACCGAAGATGCCGAACGGCGCCCGACCGTTCAGCACCTCGCGCCGACCGATCTCGGACGCGGCGCGGCTCAGCACGGCGAGGCGGTAGTCGGCAATGACCTCGTCTCTTGAGAGGGTGATCCTGGCGCGCGGCGTCGTGATGCTCGCGGGACGCTCGCCCGTCTTCATTCGTTCGCTATCAATGGTGCCACGCGACTTCAGGCGGCGACGGCGGCCTCCGCGCGGTCGACGAAGGGGACGAGTGCTGCGAGGAACTCGTCAGATCGTTCGACCATCACGAGATGGCCGCATCGCTCGATGACGCGGACTTCCGCCTGTGGGAACACCGCTTTCGCATCGGCGAGGTGGCGGATCGGCAACACGATGTCCTCACGACCCCACACGACGAGCACCGGCCGGCTGTACCGCGGCGCCTGCGCGACCCAATGCGTGCGCAGTCCGTGCTTCACGCCGCGGATCGTCACGCCGCTGCGCAGCGCGCGCACGAACTCGGGAAAGCTCCGATAGCCGTATCGGTCGACCTCCTCGTAGAGCGTCTGCGGGATGCGCGAGTGGTCGAAGAAGCAGGTGCGCAAGACCTGTCGACCTTGGCCGCGATCGCCGACGAGCCGCGCGAACAGGGTCATCCCCGGCAGCGCCGCAAGACGGAGGAACAGCGCGAGGTCCGTGCCGAGTCCGCCTCCGGCGACGAACGTGAGCGAGCGGATGCGCTCCGGCGCCGACACCGCGGTCAGGTACGCGACGGTGCCTCCCATCGAGTGCCCGACGAGATGCGCCGAGCGCAGCCCAAGTTCGTCGAAGAGCGACGTCATGAAGCGCGGATAGAACGCGTCGCGCGGACCGAAGTGCGACGCACGCCGCGGTGCATCGCTCTCGCCGAATCCGGGAAGGTCGACCGCGATCGCGCGCTTCCCGTTCTCGGAGATCGCGGCGATCGTCTCGCGCCAGTTCTCCGCCCAGCCACCCACGCCGTGCACCATCACGATGGGAGCGCCGTCACCCTCATCGATAACACGCGTGCGTAGTCCCATCACCTCGATCGTTCGCGATCGCACGTCCATATACTGCCTCGCGGTGCTCTTCTATTACCTCTGCACGCTCGGCGAGGCGAAACATCGCGAGGCATATCCCCAGGGCGCGCAGAGCAAAGACTCCGATGTGTACAAGTGGGTCACGATGTTCTCGGGCTCGCCGGCAGTGTGCCAGCGCGAGCATTCGGGTCCTCATCGTTGGCGTCCCGACGAGGGGGGCGAGGAAGAGCGCATCGTGCGGGCCTACGCGGTGCTGCAGTGGGACAAAGAAGGCTTCGACCCAGGCAGGCCGAAGCCGAAGGTCGGCGAGGACTTCGACTCGCGGTGGGGCCCGTCGCGCGTCGTCGAGCGCGTTGACGACGGCATCACGGGTACCTACCTGCTGCTGCGGATCTTTCCGCAGGGCTATCACGGCAAAGCGTTCGAGATCGGGACCAAACGGAGCGACGCGCCGAAGGAGCTCGTCGGCCGGATCTAAGTCTTCTTCGACTTATTCGTGTCGACGATGCTCCTCGTGATGCAGGTGCTGATGCGCGTCCTCGGCCTCGCGCGGCGGATAGAACAGGCCCGCGACGTAGAACTTCGACGGTGACTGCGCGTACGACGAGAGCAAGAGATGGACGTCGTACTTCTCGAGCAACCGCGAACCCCACGTCTCCCTGAAGCGCGTCGCCCACTGCTGCCCGAATCGCTCCCGGCTCTTGCGCGCCATCTCCGCGAGCTCCCAGTCGAGCACCGGCAGCTCGTGCGTCGCGGTGCATTCGTCGCTCGCGCAGCGGAAGCGATAGCGGAGCGGCAGCTGCACGACATCGCCCTCGGCAGGTCGAACGAAACCTGCGCTTGCGGCGCGCTCGCGCGCGAGGCCCTGCAGCGACTCGAGCGAGCCACGCAGGTGTGGCCGCACGAACGGCCAGCGGAGCCGCCACGCATCCTTGGCATCGACGTAGCCGGTGACGAACACCTCACCGTCGACCGTCAGCGTCTCCAGACGCGGATCGCGCGCATCGGGGACGGTCGTGACCTGCAACCAGGCCCACTTCTGCAGCGGAGGGTCCGTGTCGTTGCCCTTCCACGGGAACGGCGCGAGCCGCACGAGCCTGCCGCTCGCGCGGTCGACACCGATGACCGACTGCCGCTCGACCGGGAACTCATTGGCCGCGAGGGTCTTCGCGAGCGCGAGAACGTCGCGCTCGACGCGCGACCCCGACTCCGCCGTCACGCGTCCACGGCACGCGAGGCATCGACGATCTCGACGACCCTGACGAGGCCACGTTCCCCGCCGCGTCCGTACGGACCGAGGAGATGGAAGCGCAGGCCGGCCTCGGTCGCACCGCCATCGCTGGTCGCGTCGTCACCGACCATCAGCGTGTCCGCGGGCCCGACGCCGAGCAGCCGGCAGGCTTCGATGAAGATCCCGCGCCCGGGCTTCGTCACGCCGATCTCGTACGAGAGGGCATATGCGTCGATGTAGCGATCGAGGCCGGCGTCGCGAAACACCGGACGAAGGTCGTACGCGTGATTGCTCACCACTCCGATCTTGACGCCGCGATCGTGCAGGGCGCGTAGCGTGGGCTCGGCGTCGGGATACGGCTTCCAGATCGACGGCTCCATCACGCGCTCATACAGAACTCGACCGATGCCCGGGATGAACGCTTCCTTGCGCGCGAAGAGCTCCGTCCAGACCCGCCGATGCGCGTCACGCGAGAGATCGCGGCCCTTCGCGTGCTCTTCTGGCGTCTTCCCCGCATGCCAGAGCTCGTCCCACATCCGCTCGGCCTCGTCATCGTCGAGGCGGATCCCGCGCTCCCTTGCGTAACTCACCATCACACGCGGCGCGTGCGGGCTCTCGAAGAGCGTGTCGCCCCAATCGAAGAGCACGGCGCGGATCGGAACGACGGAGGTCACCAGCGCATGCGCTCGTGGTCGGGGTCGAAGGTGATCTTCCATTCGCGGCGCGGACCGGCCATGACGTTGAGGTAGTAGAGGTCGTAGCCAGGCGCCGCGGACACGGTGTGATAGCCGCGCGGCACGAGCACGACATCGCCGTCGCGCGCCACCAGGCTCTCGTCGAGCGAGCGGTCCGACGTGTATACGCGCTGCAGCGCGAAACCGCGCGGGTCTTTCATCCGGAAGTAGTAGGTCTCCTCGAGATAGCTCTCGTTCGGCGGGTCGTCGGTGTCGTGCTTGTGCGGCGGGTACGACGACCAATGACCTGCCGGTGTGAGCACCTCGGTGACGAGGAGCCGCTGCGCGGCGCGATCCTCCATGAGGATCTGGTGGATCGTGCGCGCCGCCGCACCCTCTCCCCTTTCCTCGACCGCCGCGTTCTTGTACAGCGCGGGTTCGACGAGATCCGTCGCCGGCGCCCAGCCGATGGCGATCTCGCAGCCTTTCTTCCCCGCGCTCACGCGTACCGACGTGCCCGGACCGACGTGCAGCGCGTGGGGCGCGCCATCGAACACCGTCGCGCGCTTGCCGACCCGCTCCCACCGTTTCTGCCCCGCGATGACCGAGGACGTGCCGCCGAGCCAGACGAAGCACGCCTCGCGCTCGCCGGTGTCCCGCGCCAGTGGCTCGCCGCCCAAAAGACGCACGACCTCGAAGCCGACGTACTTCCACCCTGCGCGCTCGGCGGTCAGGTCGAGGATGCGATGCTCGTGGTCGGGCGCCGCTTCGCTCGGGATGCGCAGGTCGGTCGCGCCGCGCAACGCGGTCTGGCTCACAGGTACCAGCGCTGGCGTTTCTTCTCCGCGACGGCGCGCTCGTGCGATTCGCGGGCTCGCTTGTCGTCGCTGACCTCCGCCGTCGCGACGTCCCACCATGCCCCGCCGGCGTCCACGCCGGCGTGGCGATCGACGCGCACGTAGACGACGGTGGTCTCCGATGAGTGCTTCGCCTCCTCGAGCGCCGTGCGCACCTCCTCGATCGTCTTCGGCCGCAGCACGCGCGCGCCGAGGCTCTCCGCGTTCGCGGCGAGATCCGTCGGCAGCGGCGTGAGCGGCTCGGGGTCGCTGTCGAGGCCGAGCGAGCCTTTCGTGCGGTAGCGGTAGAGGGTGCCGAATCCGTCGAGGCCGAGCGAGCGCGAGAGCGCGCCGATCGACGCGAACCCGCCGTTATCGACGAGCACGATGACGAGCTTGGTGTGCTCCTGGATCGCCGTGACGATCTCGCTCGGCATCATGAGGTAGCTGCCGTCGCCGACCATGACGAACACCTCGCGCTCGGGTGCCGCGAATTTCACGCCGATGCCGGCGGGTATCTCGTAGCCCATGCACGAGTAGCCGTACTCGACGTGGTACTGCTTCGGATCGCGCGCGCGCCACAGCTTGTGCAGCTCGCCGGGCAGCGAGCCCGCGGCGCAGATGACGACATCCTGCGGACGTGTCGCCTCGTTCACGGCGCCGATCACCTCGCTCTGCGCTGGCAGCGGCTTGTTGCCTCGACGGTACGCAGCGTCCACGGCGCGGTCCCACTCGGCCTTGAGCTCGGCGACCTTGCGCCGGTACGCGTCGTCGACACGATGATCGACGCGCACGAGCGTCTCGAGGATGACGCGCGCATCGCCGATGATCTGCAGGCCGCCGAGCTTCGCCGCGTCGAGCTCTGCGACGTTGATGTTCGCGAAGCGCACCCCCGGACGTGCGAAGAGCGCGTGCGATCCGGTGGTGAAGTCGCTCCAGCGCGTGCCGATGCCGATGACGAGATCCGCGTCGGCGGCGAGCCGATTGGCGGCGGACGAACCGGTGACGCCGATCGCGCCGACGGACGCGGGATCGTCCCACGGGAGCGCACCCTTGCCGGCCTGCGTCTCCGCGACGGGGATGCCCGTCTTCGACGCGAAGCGCGCGAGCGCATCCGTCGCGCCCGAGTAGATCACGCCACCGCCGGCAACGACGAGTGGATGCCGCGCCGCGCCGATCGCCTCGACGAGTCTGGCCATCGCCACGGGGTCGGGGATCTGACGCGCGACGTGCCACACGCGCTTTTCGAGGAACTCGTCGGGCGCGTCGAAGGCTTCCGCTTGGACATCCTGCGCGAGCGAGAGCGTCACCGCCCCCGTGTCCGCGGGGCTGGTCAGCACGCGCATCGCGGTGAGCGCCGCCGGCACGATCTGCTCCGGACGCGTGATGCGATCGAAATAGCGCGAGATGGGGATGAACGCGTCGTTCACTGAGACGTCGCCGCGCGACGGCACCTCGAGCTGCTGGAGGACCGGATCGGAACGGCGCGATGCGAACACGTCGCCGGGAAGGAGGAGCACCGGCAGCCGGTTGATCGTCGCGAGCGCCGCGCCGGTGACCATGTTCGTCGCGCCCGGTCCGATCGAGGACGTGCACGCGAACGTCGCGAGACGATCGCGCATCCGCGCGTACGCGCTTGCGATGTGGACCATCGCCTGCTCGTTGCGCGCCTGGTGATACGGCAGCCGGTCGCGGTACTGGAACAGCGCCTGGCCGATCCCGGCGACGTTGCCGTGGCCGAAGATCCCGAACACGCCGGAGAAGAAGAGGTGCTCCTCGCCGTCGCGCTCGACGTACTGCGATGCCAGGAAACGGATGAGCGCCTGCGCCATCGTGAGGCGCGTGCTGCCGCTCACGCTACCCCTGCGCTCGTCGCTCGGCCGTTCGCAAGCAGCGCCTCGACCTCCCGCGGCGTCGGCATCGCGTCCGCGCACGCCAGCCGTGATGCGACGATCGCACCCGCGGCGTTCGCGAACGCGAGCGCGTGCGGGAGATGCCATTTTGCGAGCATCCCGTGCGCGAGCGCGCCGCCGAACGCGTCGCCCGCGCCGAGCCCGCAGACGACGTCGACCTTGATGCCCGGCACGGTCACGCCACCCTCGATGGTGAACGCGCTCGCGCCCTCGAGTCCGCGCTTCACCACGACGACCTCCGCGCCGAGCGCGAGGAGCGCGGACGCCGCGCGCGCCGGGTCGCGCTGACCGGTCGCCATCTCCATCTCGTCGGTGTTGCCGACGATGACGTTCGCACGGCGTGCCGCCTCCATCGCCCAGCGCGACGGATCCTCACCGGCCGCCCAGAGCGCCGGACGATGATCGAGATCGTGGAAGCGCATACCGCGGGCTGTCTCGAGCGCGAGCAAGGTCGCTGAGCGGCTCGGCTCGGCCGAGAGACCGGTCCCTGTCGTCCAGAACACCTGCGCATCGCGGATCGCGTCGCGTGGCAGCTCGTCGATCGTGATCGTCATGTCCGGAGCGGTCGGCTCCCGATAGAAGAGGAGCGGGAAACGATCGGGCGGATGGATCTCGCAGAACACGAGCGGCGTGCGGTAGCGCACATCCGTCCCGACGTGCCGCGCATCGACGCCGAAGCCCACGAGCGCCTCGCGCACGTAGTCGCCGAACCCATCGGCGCCGACCTTCGTGATGACCGCGGCGCGCCGACCGAGGCGTGATGCCGCCACCGCGACGTTCGTCGCGCTGCCGCCAAGCGATTTCGCGAACGTCGTGACCTTCGCGAGCGGCACGCCGATCTGTTCTGGGTACAGATCGACGGAAACCCGGCCCATCGTGAGCACGTCGTAGGAGGCGATGTGGGCGCGCGCGAAATCGCGCGAGCGCGCGATCTGCCGCTCCGGTGCGTCGTCATCGGACGGTCGCGCGCGGAGCGCGATGTCCTGCTCGAGCACGGCCCACCCGTCGTAACGAGCGCGGACGAGCTCCGCGAGGACATCGCCCATGCGCACCCCACCGTCGCCGAGCGGCCGGAAGAGGCCGCGCGCGACGGCGTCCGCGTACCCCATGCGTCGTTCGCGAACCGCGGCAGCGAGCGACGCGTCGGCGTCCTTGAGATGGACATGACGAACGCGCGCGGCGTGATCGCGCGCGATCGCGACCGGATCGCCGCCACCCAGAAAGACGTGACCCGTGTCGAGACACAGCGGGACGTCGCTCTCCGCGAGAAGACGCGACACCGAGCGAGCCGTCTCGATCGCCGTACCGAAGTGCGGATGCACCGCGACGTCGAGGCCGCGAGCCCGGGCGATCTGCCGCACGCGTGGCAGCGCCGCGAGGAGGGTGCGCCACTCAGCGTCGCCGAGCTCGACCGGCGCGTCGTAGCCGTCGCGGCCGCTCGCCGCGGCGAGGACGAGGACCTCCGCGCCGACGACGCCGAGCCACGCCGCCTGTCGCTCGATCTCCGCCAGCGCGAGATCGAGCGTGTCGCGACGGTGCAGCACACCCGTGACGAAGCCGCCGATGATGCGTATGCGCCATTCGCGGAGCAGCTCGAGAGCGGCGCCCGCATCGCGCGGGAAGAAGCCCGGTGGTCCGGCCTCCATATCGCGCAGACCCAGACGCGCGGCCTCTTCGAGGACGCGCCCAAGGGACAGCTGGTATCCCCAGCCGGGCACCTCGCTGACGCCCCAAGAGATCGGCGCGGCGGCGAGTCGCATGTCCGTACGCTAGCGTCCGTCGCGGCGAGGGAGGTAGGGCCGATGCGCATCGGGCTGCTGGGCGTGGGTCGTCTCGGGGCGGCGCATGCGGCCACACTGCGCGCTCTGCCTGACGTCGACGACCTCTTGATCTACGACGCCGATGCGACGCGCGCGGAGCAGGTAGCGGGTGAAGTGCGCGCGAGGGCGGTCGACACGGTCGACGCGGCGCTCAAGGACGTCGACGCGGCCGTGATCGTGACGCCGACGGACACGCACGCGCCGATCATCCGCCGCTGCCTCGACGCGGGCATCGCGACGTTCTGCGAGAAACCGATCGCGATCGGCATCACCGAGACGAAGGACATCGTGGCGCACGTCACGAAGACGAAGGGTCGGCTCCAGATCGGCTTCCAGCGCCGCTTCGACGCGGGGTACCGGCGAGCGAAAGAGGCGCTCTCGGGCGCGAAGCTCGGGCCCGTCTACTCCTTTGTCATGGTGAGCTGCGACCGTCTCCCGCCGCCCGACGCGTACATCGCCACGTCGGGCGGACAGTTCAAGGACCAGCTCATCCACGACTTCGACATCACGCGCTACCTCTTCGGCGACGTCGCCGAGGTGACCGCGACCGGCTCGACGCTCGGCGCGCCGCAATACGAGAAGATGAACGACGTCGCGACGTCCGCGGTGATCGTGAAGACGACCGGCGGCGCACTCGGCCTCATCACCGGACTCCGGCACAACGAGGCCGGATACGACATTCACGTCGAGATCCATGCCGCGAAAGACACGCTCGCTATCGGCATCGATCCGCGCACACCGTGGCGCAGCGTCGAGGCGGACGCGCCCGCGCTCGCCGGACCCGCGTATCCGTCGTTCTTCGTCCGCTTCGGCGACGCG
>VBJD01000109.1 GCA_005887995.1 Chloroflexota bacterium | reverse complement strand
CCGACGCGCTCGCGTCCGTGCTGCGCGAGCACGGCGGAACGATCACGACGAACAAGCGTGTGCAGCAGATGAGCGATCTGCCGTCGGCGCGTGCGTACCTCTTCGACACGTCGCCCGTCGCGCTCGAGCTCATCGCCGGCGAACGCCTCTCCAGCGGATACCGCCGCGCGGTGCGCCGCTATCGCCGCGGCCCGGGTGTCTTCAAGGTCGACTACGCGCTCGACGGCCCGATCCCGTGGCGCGCAAAGGCCTGCCTTCGCGCCGGGACCGTGCATGTGGGCGGCACGTTCGACGACATCGCGAACGCCGAGCGCGAGGTGTGGAAGGGCCACGCGCCCGAGCGCCCGTTCGTGCTCGTCGGCCAGCAGAGCCTCTTCGATGAGACGCGCGCGCCCGCGGGCAAGCACACGGTCTGGGCCTACTGCCACGTGCCGAACAGCTCGACCGTCGACATGACCGAGCGCATCGAGGCGCAGCTCGAGCGCTTCGCACCGGGTTTCGGCGAGCGCGTGCTCGCGCGGCACGTGATGACGCCCGCCGACGTCGAGCGCGACAACGCGAACAACATCGGGGGCGACATCGCGAACGGCGCGCACACTCTGCCGCAGCTCTTCATGCGCCCTCGCTGGGCGATCGAGCCATACACGACCAGCGCCCGCGACCTCTATCTCTGCAGCGCCGCGACGCCTCCGGGCGGCGGCGTGCATGGCATGTGCGGCTATCACGCCGCGCGCAGCGCGCTGCGGAAAGCGCTCGCGTGACGATGGCGCGGATCGCGACGGCGCTTCCGAGCCAGCCGACGCGCCTCATCGGCCGCGACGCTGATCTCACCTTGCTCCGCGATCGCATTGCGCGACCTGAGGTCCGCCTTCTGACGCTCACCGGCGTCGGAGGAGTCGGGAAGACGCGGCTCGCTTTCGCGCTCGCGGAGTCGGTCGCGGGCGAGTTCGCGGATGGCGTCCATTTCGTCGATCTCGCACCCGTGCGCGACGCGAGCCTCGTCGAAGCCGCCATCCTGCGTGTCCTCGGTGCGAGGCTTGGCGAGGAGGAAGGCGCGCTACGGGCGCGGCTGCGCTCGGCGAATGCGCTGATCGTCCTCGACAACTTCGAGCACGTCGCTCTCGCGGCGCCGTTCGTTTCCGAGCTGCTCAGCGCGTGCGACGCGATGAAGGTCATCGTGACGAGCCGGCGACCACTGCGTCTGCGCTGGGAACACGAGTCACGCATCTCGCCCCTCGGTGACGCTGCCGCGATCGATCTCTTCGTCGATCGCGCGACCGCACGCGACGCGGCGTTCGTCGCGGATCGGCTCACGGTCGCCGCGATCTGCGATCGGCTCGATCACCTGCCGCTCGCGATCGAGCTCGCTGCGGCCCGAGTGAAGACGCTCTCGCTCGCGCAGGTGTTGGACGGACTCCAACGTCCGCTCGCATTCCTCACGGATGGGCCGATCGACGCACCCGAGCGGCAGCGTGCGATGCGCGGAGTGATCGCGTGGAGCTATGAGCTGCTCGATACGGAGCGGCGCGGGATGTTCGCACGGATGGCTGCGTTCCTGGGCGGCTTCAGCGCCGACGCGTTCGCGGCCGTCGCGGGGATCGCAATTGAGCGAGCCGCGAGCGTGCTCACCGCGCTGGTCGATGACAGCCTGTTGACCGGAACGACCCTCGGTCGCGGTGTCTCGCGCTACCGGATGCTCGAGATCGTCCGAGAGTTCGCGCTCGAGAGGCTCGGCGAGTCGGGCGACCTCGAGGACGTCCAACGCGCGCATGCGCTGCATTTCCTGAGACAGGCCGAGGAGCTTCTCCCGCGGCTGTTCGGCGCCGATGAGCTCGCCGCGTATAGGGCCTTCGAGGGAGATCACGCGAACCTGCATGCCGCGTTGCGATATTTCCTCGACGCCGACGATGCGGAGCACGCGGCTCGGCTTGCCATCGCGCTGTCGCGTTACTGGCACACCCACGGGACCGTGATCGAAACGGAACGCTGGCTCGAACCCTTGCTCGCCAGGTCCGACGCGCTGGAGCCGCGCACACGCATGCGGCTCCTGACGGTCGCAGGGAATGTCGCGATCGACCGCGCGAAGACGGCGCGGGCCACGAGCCTCTTCGAAGAGGCGCTTGGTCTCGCGCGCGCGGCCGGTGATCGCGATCGAGAGATGGGCTGTCTCATCAACCTCGCCTACATCGCTATCGATGCCGACGCGGATGCGCGTGCGCTCGCGCTGCTAGCCGAGCTGGGCGTTCTGCTCGAGGCGCGTGACGATGATCAGGCGCGACGGCAGATGCTCGCGATGCTCGGCTGGATCGCGCAGTACTCCGGCGATCTGGGGCGCGCGCGCGAGCTCTTCGGCAAGCACAACGAGCTGGTCCGCCGCATGGGCAGCCGGCGATACCTCGCGCACGGACTCCAGTGGACGGCCGAGTTGGCGGAGCTTGAAGGTGATCGGCGTCGCGCGTCCGCGCTCACGCGAGACGCCCTCGTCATGTTCCGCGAGCTGGGTGGACGCTTTTGCCAGGCCGAGGCGATCGGCGACGCCGCGCGCCTGTTGGCCAGCCGTGGGGACGCCACGGCCGCGGCCAGCTTGTTCGCTGCGTCCGAGCGGGCACGCGACAGTGTCGGGTTGGTGCTCAAAGGCCGCGGCCAGCGGCGACACGCCGAGAGCGTCGCGCTCGCGAGAAAGCGCCTGAGCGACAGGGCGTTCGCCGACGCGTACGAGCGCGGAACGGCGATGGACCTCGGCCGCGCGCTGGACCTCGCGCTCTCCGCGATCGGCGCAGGAAAGCCCGATGCCGGCGCGGCACCAGCGCCAGTGGATGCCGTGCTCACGAAGCGCGAGATCGAGGTCGCCGAGCTCATCGCCCGTGGGCTCACGAACACGCAGATCGCGAAGCAGCTGGTGATCGGCGAGCGCACGGTGGACACGCACGTCGAGAACGTGCTCCACAAGCTCGACTTCGCATCACGGTCGCAGGTGGCGGCCTGGGTCACCGAGCGAAGGCTTCGGTCCGGCGGACGTTAGAACCGGTGTCCGGGCCAGATCTCCGTCTTTGTACGGAGGCCGCTGTCTCGGCGCGCTCCTAGCGTCCTCCGCACGACGAGAGGAGATCACGCCATGCGGCACATCGGATCGAGGTCGGCCTTTCTTGCGGCATTACTGCTCGTGCTGTCAACGTTCGTCCCGGGGCCGGTCCTCGCCGGAGCGGGGCCGACCGTCATCGCGACCATCAGCTTGGGTCCCGACGAAAATGCGACGGCCTTCGCCCTCGCCGTCAACAAGCGAACGAACAAGACGTACGTGACGCCAGGCGCCGAGACGCTCAGCTGCGAGTCACACATCGTCTCAGTCATCGACAACACGACGAACACGCTGTTGCCACCCATCACGGGCGGACTCAATCCGTTCGGTATCGCGGTCAACGAAAGGACGAACAAGATCTACGTGGCCAATGTCGGCGGTTGCGACGATCGGCCGTCCAACATCGTGTCCGTCATCGACGGCGCGACGGACACGATTACGACGAGTATCGCGCTCGACGGCAGTGGTCTCGCATTCGTTGCGGTAAATCCGAAGACGAACAAGATCTACGTGGCCGTCAACGGTGGTTGCTGCGCCTCTGGGACCACTGTCGCGGTCATCGACGGAGCGACGGACGCGGTCTTGAGCTACATCACCGTCGACCCCGACCCGTTCATCGTCGCGGCCGATCCGAGCACGAATCTCGTGTACGTCACACATGCCGGCGTCGACAAGATCACCGTGATCGACGGATCGACCGACACGGTGCAGACCACTTTCTCGATCGGTAGCGAGGCGCGGGGCATCGACTTCCACCCGAGTGGGAAGTACGTGTACGTCGCCGCGCGCAGCACGAATCGGATGGTCGTCGTCGATGCGCGCAGCCACGCGGTCGTACAGAGCGTGCCAGTCGGTCTTCGGCCACACGGCCTGCTGTTCGATCCCGACAACGGCCGGATCTACGTGACCAACCGCGGTCGGTGCGACGACACGCCGGGCACCGTATCCGTGATCGACAGCGAAACGCTCTCCCTGGTGGCGACAGTCCAGGTCGGTACGTGCCCGCGATTTCTCGACCGCAGTCGGGAGACCGGGCTGATCTACGTGCCCAATGCGTCGACGAGCCGGTCCGTATCGGTGATCCAGGACAAGTAATCCAGCGCATGACACACGAATCAATTCGCGATTTGCTCGAGGCGTACGCGCGAAGCCGCGATCCGCAGTACTTCGCGGCGGACGCGACGCTCGAGCAGGTGCCGCTCGGCCGGGTCCTGCGGGGCCGCGCCGCGATAGGCGCGATGTTCCGGACGTTCTATCTCGAGACGTTCGCGGACCCGGTCGAGCGGATCCTGAGCGTGGCCGTCGACGATGCGCGTGGGCTCGGCGTCGTCGAGTCCGTCTTCCGCGGCCGCCACCTGCACGAGGCTTTGGGCGTCGCGATCACCGGCTCCCAGGTCGAGATCCCGATGGTCGGCGTCTACGAGCTCGAGAATGGCCTCATCGGCTGCGGTCGGCTCTACTTCGATGTCGCGTCGCTCCTTGGCGAGCTTCGCCGCAACGCGCACTCGAGCCCTGACCGCGCGGACGGACGCGGAGGTCCGTCTACGCGGTGACGAGCACCTGGTCCAGGGCCGCGCGCAAAGCGACCGCATGCAGGCGATCCGCGATCGCCTTGGCCTCGTCGCACTGCGACTCGGCCTGATCGCGGCGACCGGTCTGCTCTAAGGCCTTCGCGAGATCGGCGAGCGCGACGGCGCGCTCGTACTCGAGCTTGAGCGTCGCGAACGACTGCACCGCGTCGAAGAGCAGCTTCGCCGCCTTGGTGTGTTCGCCCGCCCGGTGCGCGCGCAGCCCCTCGGCCTGCACGAGCATCGCGCGTCCGCGGGCGTGTCCGCTGCGCTCGACGGCGGCCTCGACGCGCTCGACGAACGGCTGATCGTCGATGTCCCAGCGCGCCGCCGAGAGCACCGCGAGCGGTCCCATGAGCACGAGATCGACGGCCTGCTTCGGATAGCCCGCGCTGCGGATCGCCCGGTACGCCGACTCGGCCTCGCGCAGCCCATACACCGCGGTGAGGAAGTCG
>VBJD01000108.1 GCA_005887995.1 Chloroflexota bacterium | reverse complement strand
GAGATCGGCGGCGACGAGTCCGGCGTGAAGTGGATCGACGTCGAGCGCGACGGCAAACGCGAGCGGCACAAGCTCGAGGGCGTGTTCGTCTTCGTCGGCTTCAAGCCTGTGGGCCGGTATCTGTTCAAGGACCACATCGCGCACGACGCGAACGGCTACATCGTCACCGACCAGTTCATGCGGACGAGCATCCCGGGCGTGTACGCGGCCGGCGACACGCGCGCGCAGCTCGCGAAGCAGATCACGACGGCGGTCGGCGATGCGACGACCGCGGTGCTGCACGCTGAGCGATACATCGAGGAGCTCAAGCACGCCGAGCGTGCGCTCCCGTCCGTGCCGAAGGACGTCATGGTCCGCGCGACCGAGGGCATGCGCGTGCTCACCTTCGCGCCGGGACAGCCGGTCGTGAACGAGGGCGAGCTGTCCGACGCGTTCTACGTCGTCGCGAGGGGCGAGGCTGAGGTGATCCAACGGGACGCCGCCGGCGCGGAACACATCGTGAACGTCATCAAGGAGGACGAGTTCTTCGGTGAGATCGGTCTTCTCCGTGGCGAGCCCCGCAACGCGACGGTGCGCGCGCGGACGAGCCTCGAGGTCATCCAGGTCAGCAAGGAAGCGTTCGAGCTGCTCGTAAAGAGCTCAGAGCAGACCGCAGAAGAGATCGCGCGTGTCGCGCAGCGCCGCATCCGCGCGTCGCGTGAGGCTGCGCCGAGCCGCTGAATCGACCTAGCTAGGCGGCGGTCATGCTTAGGCGGCGGCCATCTCCACCGGCGCGAACCGGTGCACCATCCTGACGATCTCGTTCACGTCGAATGGCTTCTCGATGATCGCGCTGATGCCGCGCCGCTTGAACTCACCCTGGTAGTCGCGCGAGAGGGCGGTCTCGAACACCACCGGCACATCGCGCAGACGCTCGTCCTTCTTGATGCGGTCGTAGAGCTCGATCCCGGACATCCCCGGCAGGCTCACGTCGAGGAGGAAGAGGTCCGGCTTGACCTCCTTGATGGCCTCGAGAGCCTGGGTCGGCCGCGTCAAATGGACAGCAAGGTAGCCATCCTCGTCGTTGATGATCGCCGCGAGGAGCTCTCCGATCGGCCGGTCATCTTCCACGACGAGCACAAGGCGGGTCTTCCTACGTTTCGTGCCTTCGACCATGGCTTTCACCGTTCCTTGCCGATTACGTGCCATCATCGTTGATAAACGCGAGGCGCAACTTCTCGGCTTCACAACGATGTCGTTACCTAGACCACATCACGATGCAACGTTCTGAGCCAAACGTTCGGTAGCGGATAGCGCCCCACGCGACCGAGTGGGCTCGCGACGGAAGATGAACGCGAACGGACTTCAGTCGGCCGCTTCGCTCCCGCCGCTCGACCCGGATGAGGTTGTCTTCTTCCGTCCACGCCCGCCGCGGCGACCACGTCCGCCGCGTGAACCGCGACGCGTGCGCTTGCGCGGCGTGGCGATCCCTTCGGAAGCGGCCGGGCCCATGCCTGGCGCGGGCAACGGTAGCGGCGCCTCGGGGATCGCCACATCGGCCTCGTCGTCCGCTGTCTCTTCGGCGATGTGCTGTGGCTCGTGGCCGTTGAGCCGACTGAACTCCCCGAGGAGCATGCGCACCTCGGGATGCGCGCGCTCGACGACGTAGCCCGGCTTGTTGCCATGCGGCTCGGCGCGCATGAGCCCGCGCTCGACCGCGGCCCTCATGCTCGACTCGAGCGCGTCGCCCTCGACGCGCGAAAGAAGCTCGGCGAACAGCGCCTGGTTCACCCAGTCCGCGCGCTCGCCCTTGCCGCTGCCGACGAAGTTGAAGAGGTGGACGATGCCCGCCGACTGGTGACGCGCGTACTGGACCAGCGGGTGCTGCTCGGCGAGCCAGCACATTGTGATCTCCTTGCCATCGCGCTGGACCGATTCGCTCTGGATCGCGCCGCGCTCCTCAGCGATGTTGTAGAGCGTGTCGAGGAGGATGCGGCGCTGCGAGCGGCCGCGCGCGAGGCCGCCGGGCTGATCGGCGCGCGAGAGCGGGTCGAGGACCGCCTCGACGACGGGCACGCGCTTGGTGTCCTTCGTCACCGTGTCGATGCGGCGGAGCAGTCGCACGAGGTGGAACAGCGTCTCGGCGACGAGCGGCGATGTCATGTCCGGCGCGATGAGCTGCTTCGCCTTCGCGCGGAAGCGTCCCTGGCTCCTGGCGATGACGTGGTGCTGCTCGATGCCGGCGTCGATGCGCTGCTCGAGGACGGTCGAGGCTTCCTTCTCGGAGAGCGGGACGACCGATTGCACGAAGTCCGCACGCGGCATCGCGTCGGCGCGGATCGCGACGACCTGATCGAGCAGCAAGACCGCGAGACGGCGCTGCTCCTTCTCCGATTCGGGGCTACCCGTGGGGACCACCGCGGGAACGACCGGTGGGCGCGCGAGACCGCCGCGGCCGCGTCCGCGACCGCCGCGACTTACGCGGGCGCGCATCGGCTCTCGCTCGCGCGGTTCTTCCTCCTTGCCGGCCTGCGTGTCGTCGGCGCGCAGTCCCGCGCGCGTCCAGCGCGCCTCGGGGATGAGGTCCTCGAGAAGGAACACGTCGTCGCGCAGGTACGGCGAGTCGCGCAGCTCGTTGGCGAGCGACTTGTCGCCGGCGACGAGGTAGACCTTCTTGTCCTCGTCCTTCAGCGCCTTGCAGAGCGCGTTGAGGTCGCGGTCGCCCGAGACGATGAACCAGACCTCGATGTCCGGCTTGTCCTTGTAGAGGAGCTTCATCGTGCGCGTGATGAGCACCGCGTCCGATCGGCCTTTGAGGAGCCGTCCGCCCATGCGTTGCGCGACGGCGACGGGCTCGATGCCGGTGAACTCGAGCGCCATGAGGAGCGTGTCGTCCTGAGTGGCGACTTCGGACCCGAAGATGGCCTGCTTCACGCGGACAGGGCCGAACTCCGCGGCCTTCTGAAGGATGGCTTGCAGGATCGCGAGCGTCGATGGCAATGGACCCGTGGTGTGCTGGCGAAGGGTGTAGTAGACGTTCTCCCAGTCGATTAGGAGGGCGACGTCAGGCAAATGCGTTTCTCCGTATGGGCTCGCACGCCGCCTGACCCGTTCGCGGACCCCCTGTGGGAGTCGCCGCGCTTACCTTCTCACCCTCGTCCGCACCGCACCGGTCGCCCGTTGCGTTCGGCCGCGAGCGCGTCGTTCACGTACAGGCTCGTCGTCGCGCGCGCCGTTTTTCTGTTCCTAGTTTCTCACATCGGGAGCAGTCCAGTCGACTGGAGCGCCAAAGACACGACGCCGATCGTCACCAGTCCGCCACCGACAAGGGCGATGGTCGCGGGGATCGCCTGCAAGGCGAGAGGCATCGCGGTCGCGATGCGACGGCTCGGCGCGAGGGCGAGACCGAGCGCGATCCCATAGATCGGGAAGAGCAGGGCGAATAGGACGATGCGTCCTTGGGTGAAGAACTCCTCGCCTGAGAAGAAGAACGGACCGATCAACACCAGCCACACGGCACTGAAGATCACTCCGCGCCATCGCGCCGGCGCGGGGATCCGCTCGCGGATCGCTTCGAAGATCACGCCGAACGGCGCGCCGACGATCGCGCCGGCGATGATGATCCCGGCCGTTCCCTCGAGCGTGAACTCCGGCAGTCGGCGAACGGCGTCGACGACGCCGTCCGCGACCATGCGCATCGCGATTCGAGCGCCGGCGCCGGCGAGGAGGCCAGCGGCGATGCCCGCGAGGGCGCCGATCGAGGCGCGTTCGAGCAGCTGCCGCTTCCTCACGTTGCGGACACTACTCTGCCGAGGTGCCGCTCGGTGACGGCCGTCTCGTGGATCTCGTGCACGCCGCGGGGACGCGCGGCGCGACCTACGCAGACGCCCGATCGGTCGAGCGTGAGAACGAGGCGATCACGGTGCGCGACGGCGGCGTCGAGGCCGTGACGCGGGGGTCCGATCGCGGTGTCGGCTTCCGCGTCATCTATAGGGGCGCGTGGGGATTCGCTGCGACCGATAGGACCGGAGAGAGCGCGATGAGAGACCTCGTCGATGAGGCCTTTCGGAGAGCGGCGGCGTCAGCGTCGACACGGACCAAGCCGGTGGCGCTCGCGCCGATCGAGCCGCAGAAGGGCGAGTACCGCACGAAGCTCGGGCGCGATCCGTTCGCGGTGCCGGCGAAGGAGCGCATCGCGCTGTTGCTCGAAGCCGATGCCGCGCTCAACGGCCCGAACGCGAAGTCGCGGCGCGCATCGGTCGCCGCGTACCGCACGCGCAAGCGCCTCGTGACGAGCGACGGTACGGACGTGTCGCAGGAGATCGTCGAGTCGGGCGCGGGCGTCGCGGTGACCGCCGCGAAGGGTGGCGCGAAGCCGGCGCAGCGCTACGACAGCCGCCTCACACGGCAGGCGGGCTGGGAGTTCATCGAGGAGCTCGATCTCGCCGCGCGCGCAAAACGCTACCGCGACGACGCCGAGGCGACGCTCGACGCGCCGCTCGCGACGGAGCGACCCACGACGCTCGTGTTCGCGCCGGAGTTCCTCGCACTGCTCGTCCATGAGTCCTGCGGCCATCCGACCGAGGCCGATCGTGTGCTCGAGTACGAGGTCGCGTTCGCCGGCACGACGTTCATGTGGCCGCAGGACCGCGGCTCGCTGCGCTACGGATCGGAGCACGTGTCGATGACCGCGGACGCGACGGTGCCCGGTGGGATGGGCACGTTCGGCTGGGACGACGACGGCGTGCCCGCGATGAAGACGAAGCTCATCGACAAGGGAACGTTCGTCGGCTACCTCACGTCGCGCGAGACGGCCGCGGGCCTCGGCCTGCCGGTCGCGATCGGCAGCGCGCGCGCCGAAGGCTGGCAGCACTTCCCGATCGTGCGGATGGTCAACGTCTCGCTCGATCCCGGAACGCCGTCCTATGCGCAGCTGCTGTCGGGCGTGAAGGACGGGCTGCTGCTCGAGGCACCGGCGTCGTACTCGCTCGACGACAAGCGGCGTCGGCCACGGCGCCGCGCACGCGCGCTTCCGCGACGTTCCTATCGAGGTGCGCGACTAGCGACATAGCCGGCCCGTGCTCGGCTCGCCAACTGCGCGCCGACGCGGCCGGCGTAACCCGTTGCGAGGAGAAGGGAGTGCCCGAAAAGCTCGCATGGCCGCCGGCTCTTCGCGCTCGCCGCCGCCGGCTGCGCTAACC
>VBJD01000040.1 GCA_005887995.1 Chloroflexota bacterium | reverse complement strand
CTCTCACCGGAGGGCAAGGGAGACATGGACGAGGCGCTGCTCGACGAGCTCGATCTCCTCGTCGCGGCCTTTCACTCGAAGCTGCGCACACAGGACGACGAGACGCCGCGCTACTTGCGCGCGGTCATGAACTCGCGTGTGCAGATCCTCGCCCATCCGCGGGGACGCCGCTATGACGTGCGCCTCGGCCTGCGCGCGGACTGGGATGTGGTCGCGCGCGCCGCGGCGCAGCGCGACATGGCGCTCGAGATCGACTCGTGGCCGGACCGCCAGGACCTCGACGTCGAGAACCTGCGCGCGGTCGCCGCGGCCGGCACGCGCGTCGCGATCGACACGGACGCCCATAAGGCCGAGGAGCTCGGCTTCGTCGGCTTCGGGCTCGCGGCGGCGATCCGCGCGGGCATCCGCATGGACCGCGTCGTCAACTTCATGCCGGTCAACGAGCTGCGCGCGTGGGCGCGCGAGTCGCCTCAGATGGCGAGGCGCATCTGGGCCCGCGCTGGTGGCACTTTGCGCATCTAGAACATTTGTTCTAGACTAGTCCGAAGAGAACAGCCATGCCCAATGTCGTCATTTACGCCCGGACCAGCACAGACGCGCAGAAGGTTCGGCAGACCGGCGAAACGCAGATCGAGGTATGTCGCCAGCTGCTGTCGACCCGAGGCGGCTCGCTGCTTGGCGTCTTCTCCGATGACGGCGTATCCGGCACGCTGCCGCTGCGCCAGCGTCCATCCGGCAGCCGGATGCTCCAGTTGTGCGCGACCGGCGCTGTGGATGCTCTCATCGTGTTTCGCCTTGACCGATTGTCCAGGCGCTTGGGCGATGTCGTGGCAGAGCTCGAGAGTTTCTGTCCAAAGCCTCTTGAGATTTGGTCGGTTTCTGAAGGGACCGTGCCCGACCTCCGCAACGCAGGGTCCGTGATCGCACAGGCGATGGAGTTCGCCGCGATGGAACTCGACGTCGTCAGTGAACGCATGAACCGTGGACGAGACCGCGTCGCGGCGCTTGGCAAATGGACGAGCGGCCCGGTGCCGTTCGGCTACGACCTCGATGATGACGGTCGATTAATACCCTCATCGCGTATGGTCGCCGGCGTAACCGAAGCGGAGCTCGCGCGGTCAGTTTTCATCGCGATGGCCGGTGGCTCGACAACGATTGCCGAGGCGCGACGCCTGCAGGAGCTCGGCGTCGCACCGGGTCGTCGCTACTCGAGGCGGATCGTATTGACGGACTCTGCACAGTGGCGGCCGTCTCGCATCAGGGCGATGATCCGGAACCCTCTGTACGCCGGCACTCACGAACTCAAGAGTAGGTTCGGCACGATCGAGCGGCAGGTTCCCGCACTCGTCGAGAAGGCGACGTGGCAGGCAGCGCAGGCCCAACTCGGAATTAATCTCGCGAAGTCGCAATTCGCGTCGCGCGAATACTTGGTGCGCGGACTGGTTTTTTGCGCGACTTGTGACGCGCGCTTCGCGGGTACCACCGTCACCAGCGACGGCTGGAGAGACCATTACTACCGGTGTGGTGGGCAGGTTGGGACGATGCAGATCGATCCTGCCGCTCGTTGCACCGCGAAGTTCATTCCGGCGGACTGGCTTGAACAATTCACTTGGGAGGGTTGTCGTGAACGCGACGCGGCAGCGTCCTCCGCGAGTTCGTTTGCTGAGAAGCGGAGAGTGGTTGAGCGCATGGTCTCGCGGATAACGGTCATGAGTCATGGTGTCGGGCGCGGAAAAACGGCGCTAGTCGTGATCGCGTGGAAAGATGGGTCGAAATCCACGACGTCACTGCACCGACGTCCGCGAACACAGAGTGTCAACTAAGCCGACGTATCGCGAGGTTGAATGCGCGAGCGCGTTGAATCGCGTGCGCGGCATGCCATTCGAATGGAGTCTCAATCCCTACAAGGGATGCGTACATGGCTGTCGCTACTGTTTCGCTCGCGCATACCACGTGCGGATGGATCGCGACGTCGGCGCGGGTTTCGACCGCGAGATCGACGTCAAGGTCAACTTCATCAATGTGTTGCGGCGTGAGCTTCAGAAGAGACCGCAGGGTTCGGTCGCCATTGGCACCGCCACCGATCCCTACCAGCCCTGCGAGGGACGCTATCGGCTCACTCAAGGGGCACTCTCCGCTCTCTGCGAGTTTCCGATGGCGGTGACGATCATCACAAAGTCGACGCTGATTGTTCGCGATATCGCCCTACTCAGGCGCTTGTCCAACACATTGGAAGGCAACCTACGAGTGTGTTTCAGCGTCCCGACACTCGACGCTGAAGTCTGGCGACGCGCAGAGCCAGGTACCCCGCCGCCCGCGCAGCGGATGCGCGCCCTATCGATGCTGCGGGACGCCGGAATTGATGCCGGTGTTCTTTGTGCACCGGTCCTCCCGGGACTCACGGATTCAACCGAGTCGCTTGATCAGGTGGCTGCCGCCGCCTCAGCCGCGCGCGCGACATTTTTCGGATGGCGTCCGCTCAAGTTGGACCCGGAGATTCGCGACTACTACTTCGAGTTCATCTCGCGGGAGTTTCCTGTCCTGAGTGGAGCGTACGCACGCATCTATGCGGGCGGAGCCCACTCGCCTCGCAGCTACCAAGATGCCTTGGACGATCGCTTAGCTGCGATCAAGCGCCGCTATGGTCTCGCCGACCGCTATCGGGCCGAGGCAGTCGGTTCACGCTCGACGCCGTCTCGGCCAGCGCAGTTGACGCTGGCGATCTAGTTCTTCCCAGAGACGTGAACGCTCAGCGCGACCTCTTCTGACCGGTTCTGTACGCGGTGACGGACCTCATCCTCGGGCCGTAGGACCTGCGGCTCGCGCGGCGGGACCACCGCCGCGCTCGGGTCGTCACCTTCACTCGACGCGATCTCCGTGAGCGTCCCGCGCACCGCCACGAACACGGTCCAGCCGTCGGTGTGGGGATGCGAGAAATCGCGCGAGCCGACCGGCCAGAGGATGACGCGCGTCTCGATGTCGGCGTCCTTCGCGATCGGCACCTGCACCTCGCGTTCGGCCTGCGCGGGCGCGAGGGCGAGGTAGTGGGGAACGCAGCAGGACTCGAATCGACCTTCGACGAGCAGCTCCGTGAGCGCCTCCGCCGCCGCGTTCGCGCGGTCGCCCGCCCGCGACCGCGCGAGAGCCACCGTGAGCTCGCCGAGCGCGCAGCGATGGTCGGTCGCGGCCTCGACGGGCGGATCCATCGCTAGCGCTTGCGCGTCGTCTCTTCCGGCTCTTCCTCTTCCGCCTGCTCGTCGAGCGCGCGCAGCTCCTCCTCCTTGAGATCGGCCATCTGCGCACCCAGCTTGCCGAGCGTCTCCTTGCCGAGGAGCTTCTCCGCTTTGGGGAACAGCTTCTCCTCCTCGTCCTTGATGTGGTGCTCGACGTTCTCCTTCATGACGGTGAACTTCGCGTCCCACTTCTCGTCGTTGGGCTCGACGTCCATCTCGCTCATGATCATGTCGACGACGTGGTGCTCTTCGAACGCCTCCATCACGTCCGCTCTGGCGTTCGGGAGCTTCTGAAGCGCCGCATAGAAGATCTCCTCTTCGATGCGCTCGTGGATCGCGATCTCGTCCATGAACTGCTCGAACAGGCTCTTGCGCTCCGCCTCGTCCTCGCTCGACTCGATCTTCTTGAATATGTCCTTCACCAGGTCGTGATCTTTCATCAGAAGGCTCAGCGCGTCCATCGCCTGCGGCATCGTCTCGTCTCTCCTTAATGCGTGCGTCGGCCGCAATTTCCGCAGGGTCGGTGCCACGAGCGCTCGCGAAGGCCGAGCACTGGCCGCGTTGTTGCACCAGAGGGAGCAAGATGGAGGTGCGACCATGGCCAAGGCAGGTTCACCGGCGGGCAAGCGCGAGGTCGTGAAGCCGGGCGGTGCCGGCAGCAGCCGATTCGTGCGGCGCGATAGCGGCGGGCAGTTCTCGGACGACCAGACGAAGACGGGACGTTCCCTGACTGCCGACCGTCGCGTCGACGCGAAGAACAAGGCGCCGAAGGGGATGAAGGACCGCGGCGACTAAGACCCGCACAGGCTCACGGTCATCGCAGTCTGGAAGGCTCGGCATCGATGTATACAAGCGCAAGCGCGACTTTGCCAAGACGTCCGAGCCCAAGCCCGAGCGCGTCCGTTCGCGCGGGCCGCTGAAGTTCGTCGTCCAGAAGCATCGCGCGACCGCGCTCCACTACGACTTCCGTCTCGAGGCGGGCGGGACACTGCGCTCGTGGGCGGTGCCGAAAGGGCCGTCGCTCGACCCCAAGCAGCGGCGCCTGGCGATGGAGGTCGAAGACCACCCGCTCGAGTACGCGAGCTTCGAAGGGATCATCCCCGAAGGCGAATACGGCGGCGGCACCGTGATGATCTGGGACGAGGGCATGTGGGCGCCGATGGAGGACGTCGATCCCGCGAAGGCGCTCGATTCCGGCGAGATCCGTTTCCTCCTCGACGGTAAGAAGCTCAAAGGCAGCTTCACGCTCGTGCGTACGGGCGATCGCAAGTGGCTCCTCATGAAGCGCAAGGACGAGTACGCGAGCGCACGCGACATCGCTGCGCTTGAGCCACGCTCGGTGCGGACGAAGCGTCTGCTCGCGGAGATCGCGAAGGACGAGGGTGGCGATGTGAAGAAGGCCGCGACCGGCGATCCCGCGCCGCGCCGCAGAGGTTGATCCGGCCGATGCTCGCGACGCTCAGCAAGAGCGTCGTGGACGGACCGGAGTGGGTCTTTGAGGAGAAGTACGACGGCATCCGCGCGATCGCCGAACGGAAGGGCGATCGCGTCACGCTCTCCTCGCGTACGGGCCAGGATCTGACCGAAGGATTCGCCGAGGTCGTCGATGCGATCCGCGCGCTGACTGAGAAAGACCTCGTGCTCGATGGCGAGCTCGTCGTTTTCGATGCCGCTGGCGTCTCGCGCTTTCAACTGCTGCAGCGGCGCGGCGTCGATCCACGCACGCGTCCGGTCTACGTCGTGTTCGACGTCTTGCGCGCCGGCGGGAAGGATCTGCGCGCGCGCCCGCTCGCGGAACGCCGCGCGCGGCTGCGCGAGATCGTCCCGAAGCGCAGCGGCGTCCTCATGCCCTCGCGCCAGCTGCGCGGGAACGGAAACGCGGCGCTCGACGTCGCGCGCGATAAGGGATGGGAGGGGGTGATCGCGAAGCTGCGCGATTCGCGCTACGACGCCGGCCAGCGCTCGACGTCCTGGCGCAAGGTGAAGGTGCGGGGCGAGTCCGAGTTCGTCATCGGGGGCTACACGCCGCCGCAGGGCGCGCGCGCGGAGTTCGGCGCGCTCCTCGTCGGTATGTTCGATGGCGTTCGTCTTCGCTACACCGGAAAGGTGGGCACCGGCTACACGCATGAGACGCTGCGAGACCTCGGCGCGAAGCTGCGAAAGCTGCGGAGCGAGAAGCCGCCGTTCGATCCCGCGCCGCGCATGCGCGACGCGACGTGGGTGAAGCCCGAGCTCGTCGCGCAGATCGCGTACGCGGAGTGGACTGCCGACGGGAAGCTGCGCCAGCCCGCGTTCCTCGGACTGCGCACCGACAAAACGGCCAAGGAGGTCACGTGGGCACGGCGCGAGTGAGGGAGACCGCCGTGATCGGCGGCGTGGAGATCTCGAATCCCGACAAAGTGTGGTGGCCCGACGATGGGATCACCAAGGGTGACATCGCGCGGTTCTACCACGAGATCTCGGCGTCGCTGATCCCCTGGATGCGCGATCGCCCGCTGACCGCGGAGCGCTGTCCCGACGGGATGCTCGGCGGCTGCTTTTACCGGAAGAACTTCCCCGAGGGCAACATCCCGGTCGGCGCACCACGTCTGCGACTGCGTGCGGAGAGCACCGGCAAGGACGTGAACTACCTCGTTGGCGGCACGCTCGACGCGCTTCTCGGCCTTGTGAGAGTGGGCTGCATCGCGATGCACGTCATGAACTTTCGTGTCCAATCCCTGCACGACGCGGACTGGCTCGCATTCGACCTCGACCCGAGCAGCGGGGAGTTCGCGGACACCGTCCGCGCGGGCCTAGGCCTGAGGGCGATCCTCGATGAACACCGGCTCGGATCGTTTCCCAAGACCTCGGGCAGCCGCGGACTGCACGTGTTCGTGCCGCTGCGTCAGGGTCACTCGCAGGACGATGTGACCGCTTTCGCGGTCCGTGTCGGCGAGGAGCTCGCGCGCCGAAAGCCTGACCTCGTGACGATGGAGTTCAGCAAGAAGGCCCGCGGCACACGGGTGTACGCGGATCCGTTCCGCAACGCCTACCTGCAGACCATCGTGACGCCCTACTCGGTCCGGCGCCGGCCGCACGCGCCGGTCTCGACGCCGCTTGCTTGGGATGAGGTCACCCCGAAGCTCGACCCAGCGCAGTTCACCATTCGCACGCTCGAGAAGCGGCTCGGGAACGTCGACCCATGGAAGGATTTCAGGCGCAGGGCAGTAAAGCTACCGCGTTGAGCGCGCGCCCGGGGGTCGCCCGATGCGTTTCGAACTGGTTCGCAGGCCCTTACTGATGTTCCGACGGTGCTCTGGTGTCAGCGAGCGACCCCGACGATTCCGCGACAGCTGTTGACGGGTCGCTGCTGAAACGGTTCGGCCGCGCGAGTGGTGGTGATTCACGAAACGGCGCGGCCGGCCATAAGGATCTTCTGCTCTGATCAAACTGCCGCATCCGCAAGCGCAAGGGATGAGCGGAACTTCCTTCGGGCCGAGGCCATGGAGTGCCATGTGACAGTCGCGACAGAGCGTGACTCCGTTGGTGAGATTGAAGCGAAGTTCGGGCG
Source organism: Chloroflexota bacterium (assembly GCA_005887995.1). Lineage (GTDB taxonomy): Bacteria > Chloroflexota > Limnocylindria > P2-11E > P2-11E > CF-39. The sequence continues at coordinate 22,359 of VBJD01000040.1, read as the reverse complement.
CGTCTGCCCACGATCGGACGTGGTGCGCCGCGAGACCACGCTCGTACTTCTTGCACCGACGTCCGCACTGTTGGCACTTGTAGCCGTCACGCTCGAGGACCGCTTTGCGCCAATCGAGGTACCGCGGATCGCGGAATCGTTCCCAGGTCCGCCCGCCTTTCCAGTTGTAGTGCGCTGGCCCGCGTGCCGGCTGCATCTTTCCGGCGACGCGTTTCTCGCGTAGAAGTTGCGCCCTGTACTCGCGACCCTTCCGGAGCCCCAATTCGCGCGCGCGCCGCGCAATCGTCGTTGGCGACACGCCGTAGCGTTTCGCGAGTGCCGAGGTGGGCGTTGTTGGGAAGTCCCGAGCGAATTGCGCAAGGTCCACGCGAACTGGAGCGGACGCTCCTTGCGCGGCTGGCACGGCGCTTGCGCCTGGGATAGGCATGGCGCGTCAGAGCGTGCGGGAGAGGCATGCCCTAGCGGTTGGCGAGAAGTTGCCGCCGAGAGGAATCGGTCATTGGTTCTCGCTGTTCAGTCAGCGTGTGTCTGTCATCGCCGGATCACCGTGGGCGTTCATCGCGGCCGTCGTGCTCATCGGCAGCTGGCTCCTCACAGGGCCGATCTTTGGCTTCTCGGACACGTGGCAACTCATCGCGAACACCGTGACGACCCTGGTCACGACGCTCATGGTCTTCCTCATCCAGAACACGCAGAACCGTGACGCGAAGGCCATCCACCTCAAGCTCGACGAGCTCATTCGTGCCGTACCGCACGCGCGCAAGGAGTTCATGGAGGCGGAGGAAGAAGACCTCGACGAGATCGAGCGCGAGAAGGGGATCGTCGATGAAGCCGATCCCGCGCCGCCGGCGGGCAGGCAAAAACAGCACGTGCAGGTGAAGCCCGAGCGCAGGCGCAACGGCGGTCATGCGATGTCGGGCAACGGAAAGGCGAAGGGGGAGACACGATGACTGACGTCGAGATGCCCAAAGAGATGGCGGAGCGCGTCGCGGAAACGGTGCGCCGGGCGCTGGCGTTCGTTGGTCCGTCGGATTCGACGGCACCCGAGGTCGTCGCGGTCGACGAGGATCAGCCCGTCAGCTGACGGACAGCTCCCGACCGACCATCGCGATGAGATCGTCCATATCGAACGGCTTGGTGATGTAACCGTCGGCCTGCAGCGCGTGCGCGATCTGTGGTGCGTGCTGATTCCCAGTGAGGAGCACGATGCGCGCGCCTTGCTTTGCGCTCCGCCGGTACTGCGCCACGAACGACCAGCCGTCCATGATCGGCATAGAGAGGTCGAGCAGGATGAGGTCGGGCGAGATGTGCTGCGTCAACTCGAGCGCGGCGGCGCCGTGTCGCACCGTCGCGACCGAGTGACCGGCATCGCGTAAGACCTGTCGCAGCACTTCGGCGAGCTCGTCATCGTCATCGATGAGGAGCACCTTGCGGGTTTCGCCGTTGCGCTTTATCTCCCCTGAGTGCCCAAGCACCGAGCGCACGCAGACACACGATGCATTCCAGATGCCAACGGCTCGCTTGGTCGCCATGACTGACCGTCATGGAACAAGACGCGAGCACGCGTTCTGCTGCGAACCGCGTGCGGAGGTGTGACGTGCCGCCACGCGGAGTGAAGAGCAAGAAGCGCACGCGCCAATACGAGCACATCAAGCGCAGCGAAATGGCGCGCGGACGATCGACGAAGGTCGCGAAGCGTATCGCCGCCGCGACGACGAACAAGACGCGCCGACGCAGGGGCGAGACGAAGTCGCGGAGGAAGCGCAGCTAGTCAGTCGGTGAAGAGCGTGGGATCGGCGTAGCGTGGCCCGAGGTCGGGCCAGTCGGGATCGTCCGAGAGTTTCGTGAGCTCGCCATCGTCGCCGCCGACGCGTCCGTACCGATCGTCCTCAGCTTCGAGGACGATCAGTCCCTCAGGGGTTGGCCGTAAGTGGACGAGCTTGCCCGTGCGCGTTCGGTATGTACCGGGTTCGCGTACGACCGTCGTCATCGCGGTCCTCCCACATCTCGATCTGCGTCTTCGCGGTCCCGATCAACTTTTCCAGAGGTACGCCACCGATGGGAACCCAATGATGCGCGCCGTCGACGCCGCTGCCATCGCAGTACGCCGCGGTGCCGTGGCGGAACACGATGCCACCGATTCCGAGTCGCGAGGGTGCGGCGAGATGAAGCGCGTCACGGCACTCGTAATAGATGAGCGTCGGCATCGGTCCGCCTCCCCTGAATGCAACGCTTTCGTAAAGGAGCCCATCCTACGCGGCTTTGGAAGATTCGAGACATCGCTTTTGTGGAAGGCATCCTGGTGAGCGAGCAAGCGTCAAGGACTTATCCACAACCAGAGAACCCCCGTTCTCTTCGCTCGGTCGAGGCGGCGGCGAAGGGCTGCCGCGCCTGCGAGCTCTGGCGCCTCGGCACCCAGACGGTCTTCGGCAGCGGGCCGCGCGATGCCGACGTCGTCTTCGTCGGAGAGCAACCCGGGGACGTCGAGGATCGTGAGGGGGAGCCCTTCGTCGGTCCGGCGGGGCGCATTCTCGATGAAGCGCTGTCATCCGCAGGCATCGATCGGTCGCGGGTGTACGTCACGAACGCGGTGAAGCACTTCAAGTGGAAGCCGAAGGGCAAGCGGCGGATCCACGACAAGCCCAACACCGCGCAGGTCGCGGCCTGTCAGCACTGGCTCGAGCTCGAGCTGCGCCTCGTGAAGCCCTCGCTGGTCGTCGCGCTCGGCGCGACGGCGGCGCAGGCGCTCCTCGGTCCCAAGTTCCGCGTGACCGTCGACCGCGGAAAGGTGCGAAGCGCAGCGCTCGCGCCCCGCGTCGTCGCGACGGTGCATCCCTCATCGATCCTCCGCGCGCAGGACGACGAGAGCCGGCATCAGGAGATGGCCGCTTTCATCAGGGATCTGCGTGTCGTGAAGACGCTGCTGAGCGAGACCTAAGCGAAGACCTTCAGCACGCCGCGCCGGCACGCGAAGGTGGCCGGCAGCGCGCCGACGATCTTGCCGTCGGCGTGGACGGCAAGCGCCGCCCCGGAGGTCATCTCGATGCGCTTGGCGCGGTACCGGATCGGCCGGTGGGGCAGCGGCTCGCCGCGCAGCAGCGCGACGACGCCGCGCAGGAGCGCGACACGACCCATGCGCGGGAAGACCGCGACGTCGAGCAAGCCGTCGTCCATCGCCGCGTCAGGGAGGAGCGGGAACCCCCAGCCGTAATAGGGACTGTTGAGGACGAGGATCTGCATCACGCGGTGCGCGTGCGTCTTGTCGTCGATGGTGATGTTCACGCGATGCGTCCCTTGCGTCACGTATCGCCCGATGCGATCGAACGCGTCGCGCCACCGACCTCGTTCGGCGTGACGCGCCGCCCCCGCGAGCTCCGCGTCGAGCCCGATGCCCGCGGTCTCGAAGAAGATGCGGCCATGCACCTCACCCGCGTCGCATGAACGCACGCGCTTTCTCGCGATCACGTGCGCCGCGTCGATGGGCTCCAGTGGGATACCGAAGCCGTGCGCGACGTTCATGTGCGTTCCGAACGGCAGGATGCCGAGCACGACGTCGGTGCCCGCGAGCGCGCCGGCGACGGACTGCACGGTGCCGTCGCCGCCCGCGGTGATGCACGCCTCGTAGCCTTCCGCGAGCGCGCGCTGCGCGAGATCGCCCGCGGTCGGCCGATCTGATTCGGTCTCGACACGGTCGAGCGCGAAGCCGGCGTCGCGCATGACCGCGATCGCGTCGTCGAGGTCGTGTGGGCCAGCCGTCCTCTTGCCCGCGGCCGGATTGACGATGAGAAGTGCCCGCATCCCGCGACCTCTCGATGCAACCGTGAGGCCTGAAATCGGGTACCTGCCTCGTACACTGGTGCTCTTCTCATGACGTTCTCCCGGTCCGACAGGCCGTACGGCTCCTTCCCGGGTCCGGGAAAGCCGGCGCCCGCGCCGGAGGTGCCGCCGATCGTCCCGCCGCTGCCGCTGCGCGTCCGCATCTGGCGGCGCGTTGCCGCGCCGCTCGCCCTCGCCGCCATGCTCGTCCTCTCGTGGCAGCTCGTCGACGCGGTGAAGACCGGCGCGATCACTTCGCTGGAGTCCGCGCAGGAGCAGCCGACGCCCGCGCCGACGCCGCCGCTCGCCGCGGCGGTGTACGCGCAGGTCGCACCGTCGGTCGTGCAGGTGACCGGGACGACTTCGGGGAGCGAGCCATCGAGCGGCGCGGGCGTCATCGTCGATGAGCAGGGCGACATCCTCACCAGCCTGCACATCGTGAACGGCACGACGCGCATCACCGTGCGCTTCGCCGACGGTACGGAGTCGCGTGCCGAGATCATCGGGACGCTGCCCGACAAGGACATCGCGGTGCTTCATCCACAGACGCCGCCAGCGAAGGTCGTCGTCGCGACGATGGGCGACCCCAGCCGCCTCGCCATCGGCTCGCCGGCGTTCGTCATCGGACATCCCTTCGGGCTGACGAGCTCGCTCTCGGCCGGCGTCGTCTCGGGCCTCGATCGCTCGATGACCGCGCCCGGGCTCGCGAAGCCGCTCACCGGCCTCATCCAGTTCGATGCGGCCGTGAACCCCGGCAACAGCGGCGGCCCGCTCGTCGACGCGAATGGCGAGGTGGTCGGTATCGTCACCGGACTCGTGAACCCGGCCGGTCAGCGTGTGTTCAGCGGCGTCGGCTTCGCGATCACCATCGACCAGGCGGCCGGCGCGCTTGGGCTACCGCCGGACTGATAGAAGGAGAAGGGGAGCGATGACGATCACACCAACGCGCACCGGCAGTCAGATGGAGCGCCTGCTCTTCGAGATCAAGAAGGTCATCGTCGGGCAGGACCATCTGCTCGAGCGCATCGTCGTCGCGCTCCTCGCGCGCGGACATCTGCTTGTCGAAGGGGTGCCCGGCCTCGCGAAGACGCTCGCGGTGAAGACGGTCGCGCAAGCGATCTCGGGCGAGTTCAGACGCATCCAGTTCACGCCCGACCTGGTGCCCGCGGACCTCGTCGGCACGCGCATCTACAACCAGAAGACCGGCGACTTCCAGACGTCGCTCGGGCCCGTGTTCACGAACCTGCTGCTCGCTGATGAGATCAACCGCGCGCCCGCGAAAGTGCAGAGCGCGCTGCTCGAGGTCATGCAGGAGCGCCAGGTGACGATCGGCCGCGAGACGCATCGCGTCCCCGACCCCTTCCTCGTGATGGCGACGCAGAACCCCATCGAGACAGAGGGCACGTACGCCCTGCCTGAGGCGCAGATCGACCGCTTCATGATGAAGGTCGTCATCACGTACCCGACCGAGATGGACGAGTTCGTCATCGTCGAGCGCATGACCGGTGCGCTCTCGGCGGTGCAGCCGGTCCTGACGAGTGAGCAGCTCATCGGCCTGCAACGCGAGGTCGACCGCGTCTTCGTCGATCCGGTGCTCATGGAGTACGTCGTGCGCATCGTGTCCGCGACGCGCATCCCGGGCGAGTACGGGCTCGGCGATCACGCGAAGTACATCACCTACGGCGCGAGCCCGCGCGCATCGATCAACCTCGTGCTCACGGCTCGCGCGCTCGCGTTCATGCGCGGGCGCGATTACGCACTTGCCGAGGACATCAAGGACGTCGCGCTCGACGTCCTGCGCCACCGTCTCGTGCTCTCGTACGAAGCACTGTCCGACGAGGTCACCAGCGACGCGCTCATCCTCAAGGTCATCGAACGCATTCCCGTGCCTGTCGCGCCGATGCAGGGACACGTCGCTGCGCGCGCCTGACCGCCGGCTGCGCCGGCTCGAGTGGACCGTCATCCGTCGTCTCGACGGACTCCTTCAAGGCGACTACCGCACGATGTTCCGCGGCTACGGCCTCGACCTCGCCGACATCCGCGAATACGTGTTCGGCGACGACGTCCGGCACATCGACTGGAACGTGACCGCGCGCATGGACGCGCCCTACGTCCGCGAGTACCACGAGGACCGCGAGATCACGGCGCACTTCCTGCTGGACGTCTCGCCTTCGGTGGACTTCGGCACGGCGTCCGCGCTCAAGCGTGACCTGCTCATCGACTTCGTCGCGGTCCTCGCGCGGCTGCTCACGCGCCACGGCAACAAGGTCGGCGCGGTCGTCTACGGCAAGGGCGTCGAACGCGTCATCCCGGCGCGCAGCGGACGCGTGCAGGTGCTGCGCCTGGTCGATCTGCTTGAGCGGCGCCCGCGGCTCGAGAGCTCTCCAGCGACGGCGCTGTCCGAGCTCCTCGAGACCGCACTGCGTCAGATCCGTCGGCGATCGCTCGTGTTCATCATCTCGGACTTCTTCACCGCGCCCGGCTGGGAGCGCGGCCTCACGCTCCTTTCGCGGCGCCACGAGGTCCTCGCAATCCGCCTTACCGACCCGCGCGAGCGAGAGCTGCCGGAGATCGGCATGGTCGTGATGAACGACGCCGAGACCGGCGAGCATCTCTGGGTCGACACATCCGATCGCCGCTTCCGCAAGCGCTTCGCGGACGTCGTGCAGCGGCGTGAGGCCGCGCTCGCCGAGACGTTCCGCAAGGCGGGCGTCGACGCGCTCGAGCTCTCCACGGAGGAGGATCTCGTGCGCTCGATCGTGCGCTTCGCGGCGCGACGCAAGGCGCTGCGGCGCGGCAACGCGCGCGCGAGGCTCGCATCATGAATTTCCTCTGGCCGGGCAACCTGTTGCTCGTGCTCGTCGTGCCTGCGCTCATCGCCGGCTACGTCTGGGCACAGCGCCGCCGGCAGAAGTACGCGCTGCGCTACGCGAGCCTCTCGCTCGTTCGCGAGGCGCTCGGCAAGGGCCCGGGGCGCAAGCGGCACATCCCGCCCGCGCTCTTCCTCGCCGCGCTCTTCTTCATGGCTCTCGGCACGGCACGGCCCGAGACGGTCGTCGTCGTTCCCGTGCAGGAGGGCACGGTCATCCTCGCGCTCGACGTATCGGGCAGCATGCTCGCCGAGGATCTTCGTCCGAACCGCATGGAGGCGGCGAAGGACGCGGCGAAGGCATTCGTGATCCGTCAAGGTGCGGACGTGAAGCTCGGCGTCGTCGCGTTCTCCGGAGACGCGCAGGTCGTGCAATCGCCGACGAAGGACAAGGACCTGGTCGTCGCCGCGATCAACCGGCTGCGGCCGCAGCGCGCGACGGCGATCGGTCGCGGGATCCTCGCGTCGCTCGACGCGATCTTCGAGGACAGCGAGGAGACGCCACCCTCAGTGATCGCGCTGCGCCGCCTTTCAGGCGATCCGACCGGGCCGACCCCGCCGCCGATCGCGAAGGGCTCCGACCGGACCGCGACGATCGTGCTGCTCTCGGACGGGCAGAACAATCAGTTCCCCGCGCCGCAGCAGGTCATCGAGGACGCCGCGAGCCGCGGCATCCGCGTCTACACCGTCGGCGTCGGTAGCGCCGATGGCACGGTCGTGCGCATCCAGGGACGTTCGGTCCGCACGCGCCTCGACGAGGCGACGCTGAAGCAGATCGCCGAACAGACCGACGGCCAGTACTACAACGCGAGCAACGAGCACGACCTGCGCGCCGTGTACGAGAACCTCAGCACGCAGCTCGTCTTCCGCCAGCAGCACACGGAGGTCACCGCGATCCTCACGGCCATCGCCGCGCTGCTCTCCATCGTCGCAGGCGCTCTCTCGCTCCTCTGGTTCAACCGCATCCCCTGACGCGGGCTGCTAAGGTCGCAGCCGATGGCCGATCTCCGCGCGCGCATCCACGGCGCGGTCCCGCAGATACGCGCCGATCTCGAGCGGCTCGTCGCGATCCCCTCGGTGAGCGCGCGCGACTTCGACCCTGAGCCGCTCCGCCGCTCGGCCGACACGGTCGCCGAGCTGCTGCGCGAGGTAGGCGCCGAGACGAAGATCCTCCGCAGCGCCGGACATCCCGCGGTCGTCGGCTACGTGAAGGCGCCGCCGGGCAAGCCGACCGCCCTCCTCTACGCGCATCACGACGTGCAGCCGCCGGGGCCGGACAGCGAGTGGACGACGAAGCCGTTCGCGCCGACGTTCCAGGACGGTCGGCTCTACGGGCGCGGCAGCTCGGACGACAAGGCCGGTGTCGTCGCGCACATCGCGGCGCTCCGCGCCTTCGGCGGCAAGCCGCCGATCGGCGTCGCGGTGTTCATCGAGGGCGAGGAGGAAGCGGGCTCCGAGAACCTGCGCCCGTACCTCGAGCAGGAGCGGGCGAACCTCGCATGCGATGCCGTCGTTGTGGCCGACGGCGGCAATTGGCGGAAGGGCGAGCCCGCGCTCACCACGACGCTGCGCGGGGTCGTGTCGTGCATCGTCGAGGTGCGCGTGCTCGACAAGGCGGTGCACTCGGGACAGTTCGGCGGCCCGTTCCCCGACGCGCTCACGGCGATGGCGCGTCTGCTCGCGACGCTGCACGACAAGAAGGGCGACGTCGCGATCGTCGGCCTCGCGAAGGGGAAGGCGCGCAAGCTCGACCTCACGGAGGAGGAGCTGCGCACGCAAGCCGGCGCGCGGCCGAACGTGCAGCTCATCGGCAAGGGCGGCCTCACCGATCGTCTGTGGATGAAGCCCTCGATCTCGGTCCTCGCCATCGACGCGCCGCCGGTGCGCGAGGCGATCAATCAGCTCGTGCCGGTGTCACGCGCGAAGGTCAGCATGCGCATCCCACCCGGTCAGGACGGACGGAAGGCGCTCGACGCGCTCATCGCGCACCTGCTCGCGAACGCGCCGTGGGGCGCGCAGGTCTCGATCTCGAGTGAATCGACCGGCGAACCGTTCACGACGAAGACCGGCGGCCCGGCGTACAAGGCGATGAAGTCGGCGCTCGCGAAGGCCTGGGCGCACAAGGCCGTCGACATCGGCGCTGGCGGAACGATCCCGTTCCTCTTCGACCTCGCCGAGCTCTTCCCCAACGCCGAGATCATGGTCACCGGCGTCGAAGATCCGTCTTCACGGGCGCATGGGCCTGACGAGAGCGTCGACCTCGATGAGCTCGAACGCGCCTGCCTCGCGGAGGCGTTCTTCCTGGAGAAGCTCGCGAAGCGTTAGCGCGGCGCGTACAGAACGGCGCGGCGCTCGCTTCGCACGAGTCCGGTCCAGATGAAGCCGTCGATCGATGCCTCGAGCAACCCATCGGTTGCGCTCGTGACGTTCACCTTGCGCCACTGCACCGGGTCGAAATAGCCGAGCGCTGTCGGAGCGGGCTTCACGTCGCCGCACGTCCAGGCGAAGCCGTACGCGTTCGCGGTCACCGTCGAGCAATACCGCGCACCGAGGTCGAGCTCGCGTATCGCGCCGCTCGCGACATCGACGGCGCGGAACCGCGCGTTGGAAGGATCGACGGGCGACGGCATCTCGATCCAGCCGGCGAACTTGCCGCTCCGCGCGATGTTGCTCGGTCCGCTTGTCTGCGTCGGCTGTTGCACCCTCACGAGTGACCGCTCTGTGCCCGTCGCTAGCTCCCTCGCGCGCAGATCGTCACGGTCCGTCGCGCCCACGAGGTAGATGAGCGCGTTCTCGTCGACCGAGATCGGCGTGATCCACTCGCGCGAGCGGCCCACGACGGTGAACGCAGTCGGATCGCCGAGCGACGCGACGCGCAGCTCCCCCTCGATCTGGCCGGCAGCGAGCTCGTTCAGGTGCGTCCACGCGACCATCCCGCCCCCGACGATGATGTCGCCGATCGGACGCCGCGGCGCGCCGCCACCGCCGCGGAACGTCGCGGACGAGAGCGAATATGAATCGACCTTGACCAACGCGCGCGTTGTGAGGTCAAGCACGATCGCCGTCGCGTCGTACGCACCGCCACCCTGCGGCTTCTCGCGGATCTCGAGGATCGCGGCGCGGCGCAGGTCCTGGCGGAACGTCGCGAACGCGGCGTCATCCTCGAAGATCGTCGTCCACGCGCCGTTCGCATCGGCGCGCCGTATCCGTGAGAGGTGGATCGGCGTCGCCTCGGCGGTCCACAGCGCGAGGAGCGATCCGCCCTGACTTGCGAATGCCCACATCCCGCCCTCGATCGGCGCGCTCGCGGTCACGCCCCCGAACGGCGACCCGGTGGGCGAGGGCGCGGCACCGGCGGACGCCGAAGGCGCTGGGGCTGACGCCGATGGCGAGGCCGAGGCTGCGACCGACGGTGTGACCGTCGCGCTGCCCGATGACGATGGCGATAGTGGTGAAGCCGCAGGACCCGCGGTGCACGCCGAGGCCAGGACGATCGCGGCGAGGAGACGCTTCATGCGTCAAATCATCGCCGGTCCCTAACTCGTACGCGCCTGGCGAGCGTGGCCCGGTCAGGCCGTCCGATGATGCTGGAAGCGCCACTCCGCGAACGCGCGCTCGTCGTCGGGGTCCGGCGCGACGCCGCTCGTGTCGCAGACGACGAATGGCGGCGACGCCTCGTCCGCGAGGACGCGCAACCGTGTGCAGCTGAAGCAGCGCTCGATGTCCATGTCCTTGCGCTCGACCCGGCAGTACACGTGACCACCCGCGATATACGCGCGAGCTTTCATCGCGTTCTCCTCTCTCGCGCTCAACTCACGATGAGCGCCGTGACCATGCCGAACATCCCCGTCGACGCCTCGGCATGGCCGAGGATGTGGCAATGGAAGGCCCACGCACCCGGAGCATCGGCGACGACGATGGCGTCCCACCGCTCGCCGGGCGCGATGTTGAGCGTGTCGCACTTGAACGGCTGCGGAAGCGGGTACCCGTCACGCGCGAAGACCTCGAACGGCATCCCGTGCAGGTGCATCGGGTGGATCTGCTGGCCCTCGTTGAGGAAACGGAACCGGACGCGTTGCCCGACCTTCGCCATGAACGGCGCGGTCGCGGGGAATCCCTTGCCATTGAGCGTGAGACCGCCCAGCTGCTCGTTCAGGACGATGACCTCTTCCGTGTCGTATCTCGGGTCGACGCCGCCGTCCTTCGGCGTCACGATTAGCGGGCCGAGCATTCCGCGTCCGACCTGCTCGGTCGCGTTGTGATGTGAGTGGTACATGTGAGTGCCGAACGGTCGCGCGACGAATTCGTAGATGAACGTCTCACCGGGCTTGATCGTCGGCTGCGTGAGGAACGGCACGCCGTCCATGTCGTTCGTGAGACGCTGGCCGTGCCAGTGAACGCCGGTTGTCTGATCGAGCTTGTTCGTCACCTTCACGCGCACGCGCTCACCTTCGGTCGCGCGGATTATCGGGCCCGGCACACGCCCGTTGAACGAGATCGCCTCGGCGAAGTTCCCGGGTGTGACACCGGCGCGGCAGTGACCGCATGGGACGCCGAGTGCGTGGGCGTTTGCGTGGCTACGGAGCTCGCCGTGCTCAGCCGCGTCGGGCCCGCGGCACGGCCGGTGAGGCCGAGCACGCCGGCGGTGAGACCGCCGATCGTCGCGAGGCCGATCGCCCCAAGGAGCGTGCGGCGCGCGAGAGTGCCGCCCGGGTCTTGGTCGTCAGCCGCCTCGCGTACGGCGATCGTCTTTTCGTTCATACGCCGAGGGTAGGCAGTCGCGTGGGTCAGCTCGACGGCCGGTGGTCATGAGCTTTCGGGACTTTGGTCCCTGCCTGGCTAGAAGCGCGGCCGCCGCTTCGCCATGTACGCGGCCGCCTCGGCTCGGCGGCTGAGCCCGAGCTTGTCGAGGATGCGGCTCACGTAGTTCTTCACCGTCTTCTCCGCGAGGAAGAGCGCCTCGCCGATCTCGCGGTTCGTCCTGCCCTCGGCGAGATGCTCGAGCACCTTGCGCTCCTGCTCGGTGAGCGACGCGAATGCGGGATCTTCGTCGTCGCGCCCTCGTCGCACGCGCTCGAGCACCTTGCCCGTCACGTTGGGGTCGAGCAGCGATCTGCCCTGCGCGACGGACGTGATGGCGTCGATCACCGCCTGTCCTCGTGTCTGCTTCAACAGGTAGCCGGCCGCGCCCGCGATGATGGAAGCGAACAGCGCTTCGTCGTCGGCGTACGACGTCAGCATGATGACTTTCGTCTCGGGCCGCGCCTCGCGGATCGTTCGGCAGGCTTCGACGCCGCTGCCATCGGGCAAGCGGACATCCATGATGATGACGTCAGGCTTCGCGCGTGCCGCGGCCTCGATCGCCTCGGCCATCGTCCCAGCCTCGGCAGCGACCGTCATTCCCTCGCTCCGGCCGACCAGCGTGCGCAGGCCTTCGCGGACGACCTCGTGGTCGTCCACCAGCATGACCCGGATCTGTCCGTCACTCACGTCTTGACTCCGCAGGCAGCTGCAAGCGTATCTGGGAGCCTCGGCCGGGATGGCTGGACACATCAAGCGTGCCGCCGACCGCGAACGCGCGCTGACGCATGTTGTGAAGCCCGTGACCGGACGCGCCGGCCGACGCGTCGAATCCGACCCCGTCGTCGGTGATTTGCAGAATGACGGTGGCATCTTCCGCGCGCAGCCGCACCTCCGCGCGCCGAGCGCGCGCGTGGCGCGCGATGTTCCCAAGCGCGTCAGCGGCGATGTAGTACGCGGCCTCGCGCCGGGAGCGATCAAGTCGCTGGGCCGCCTCGGCCGAGACGTCAAGCTCGACGTCGATGAGCGCGTTCGAGCGCGCCTGTTCCGCGAGCAACGACAGCGACTCCGTGAGCGGTTGATCGCTGGCCTGCACCGGGCGTAGGCCCAGGACGTAGCCGCGCAGATCGGCGATGGCTGCGTTCAGGCGATCGACCGCGCGGCCGAGCTGCGTTTTCGCGTACTCGGGCTCCTCGCCGACGCGATCGGCGACATCCTCGAGGAGCAGACCAACGCCATAAAGCGACTGCATCACGCCGTCGTGGAGGTCCATCCGGATGCGATGGCGCTCCTGTTCGACGGACATGCGCTCGGACTGTTCGTAGAGCCGCGCGTTCTCGATCGCGATCGCGGCCTGCGCGGCGAGCGTCTCGAGCGCTTCGGCGTCGGCCTCAGTGAATTCCGCCGCATCGATCTTCTCGGTGAGGTACAGATTGCCGAGCGTCTCTCCGCGGAGGACGATCGGGGTCCCAAGGAAGCTCTTCATCGGTGGATGGTTCTGCGGAAAGCCGACGGAGGCCGGATGCGCGTGGAGGTCCTTGAGGCGCAGGGGTTTGCGCTCGGCTTGGAGGTGACCGAGGAGCCCGAGTCCACGCGGGAGGTGCCCGATGAGCGCGCGCTCCTCCTCGCTGATGCCGGTCGTGGTGAAGGTCTCGACCACACCCTGTTCGTCGAACACGCCCAGCGCGGCGTACTTCGCGTGCGCCACGCGCCGCGCTTCGTCAGCGACCCGCTGCAACACAGCGTCGCGGTCGAGCTCCGACGTGAGCGCAAGGCCCGCCGCGTTGACCGCTTGCAGCTGCTGGCGCTTCTGCTCCAGCTCTTCTGCGACGACGCGAAGCCGCTGCGTGTTCGCGCGGTCCCGCGCCTGGAGGGCGGAGAGCTGCCCGAAGATCGCGGCCGAGAATGCGAGGACGCCGGCGACGCCGATCACCAGCGTGACGAGATGTGACAGGCCGCTTGGGAACAGCCGCTCGATGACGAAGTAGTCGAGCGCGAGCATCGCCGCGATGAGGAGCGCGGGGAGTACGAGCGCGGCGACGCGCAGACGTCGGGAGTAACCGCTTTGCTGTGACGATGAGTCCTTCACGAAGTGATTATCGGGACGAGCGCTCAGACCTCTTCTTCGGGCTCGCGTGTCGCGTCGAAGAAGATGCGCGCCGTCAGCGTCCCCGCGACGACGGCGAGCACGATTGCGCAGGCGAGGCCCGCGGCGCTGAGGACGAGCGTGGTCGGATCGAGTCCTGCCATTCATCCATCCTCGAGCGAGCGTCGTCGCCGGGGTAGGGCCAAGAGGTCCCGGCCTCCGTGGGCCACTCGGCCCTGCCATTCGGGCCGTTCCGGCCTGTTTTGGCCAGGCGTGCTCGCTCAGTCTGGCCACAAGAAACGGACGAGGAGCCTCGGCATCGAGGCACTGGAGAAATGCAATGAAGCGCCGGACGCTGGACATCATCTTCGCGAGCGGAGGTGTGCTCGTCGCCGCTCTGCTCGTCGTGCTCGGCTTCGCGCTGTCGACGCAGTACGCCTTTGCGACCGACTACGTGAAGGGCGAGCTCGGAGCGCAGAAGATCACCTTCGCGACCGCCGACAAGCTCACTGCCGACGAGACGAGCTGGAAGCCCGGCTCGGCGTGCCTTGTGGCATACGCGGGCCAGCAGCTGGAGACAGGCGCCCAGGCCGAGTGCTACGCGAAGTACTACATCGCGCGGCACATGGACGCGGCAGCGGTGAGCGCGGGGTTCCCCGGCGCGACCTACGCGACGCTCGGGACCACGCGCACAGAGCTGTCGGCGCAGGTGGCCGCGGCGAAGGCCAGGAACGACACAGCCGCGGCGAATGATGCACAGAAGAAGCTGGACGCCGCGACCTCGCTCCGCACGACGATGCAGACCGGCGAGACTCTTCGCGGGCTCCTGCTGACGACGTACGGCTTCAGCGTGCTCGGTGACATGGCAGGGCTCGCCGCCAACATCATCTATGGGCTCGCGATCCTGATGGCGACCCTCTCGATCGCCGGATTCATTCACGCGTTCGTCACGCCGCGGGACCAGGTCGCCTTCGGATCGATCCTGCGACCACGCGCGGCGCCGACGAGCGCCTGACCGGCGAGCGTCCTGGCGAAGGGCCCTCCGAGTCACGCTCGGAGGGCCTTTTCCGCTGTCCACATAATGCGTTCGGTGTTCGTCACGAGCATCCCGCTCTGGGAGATCGTCCTGCGGACGGTCGTCGTGTACCTCGTCGTGCTCGGCCTCCTCCGAGCGGCGGGCAAGCGTGAGCTCGGACAGATGAGCGTCATCGACCTGGTGGTCATCCTCGTCATCGCGAACGCGGTCCAGAACGCGCTCAACGGCGGCGACGTGTCGCTCGTCGGCGGACTCGTGTCGGCGGCGACGCTCGTTGGGATCAACGTCTTCTTCGACCGCTTCGGGCGCCGCGTCCCCTACCTCTCGCAGCTGGTGCGTGAGGAGCCGACGCTGCTCATGCAGAACGGGAAGCTCATCGAGAAGAACCTCGAGCGCGAGGACATCGAGAAGGAGGAGATCGAGATGGCCGCGCGTGAGCACGGCCTCGCGGATCTCTCTGCGGTCGACGCCGCCGTGCTCGAGGTCGACGGCTCGATCAGCGTCATCCCGAAGGAAGGCGGCAATGTCCACCGCACGCGGCGTCGCGTGCGTCAGTTCCGGCAGCGGTAGTCGCGAACGCATACTGACGGCGTGGAGGCGCACGCCGTCCTCACGCCCGCGTACCGGCTCATCTTCCGCCTCGCGATCGCGAACCGACCCGGCATGTTCGCCCGCGTCGCGACGACGATCGGCGCGCGCGGCTGCAGCCTCGGCGCGATCGACCTCGTCGAGGCGACGCCGACGATCCACGTCCGCGACGTCACCGTGGACTGCCCGGACGAGCGGACCGGCGAACTGCTGCACGAAGACCTGCAGCGACTCGAGGGCGTCAAGGTCCGCTCCGTCTCGGACCGCGCGTTCCTCCTGCATCTCGGCGGCAAGATCGAGATAAAGGGACGTGTCCAGGTGCGGACGCGCGACGACCTCTCGCTCGTGTACACGCCCGGCGTCGCACGGATCTGCCGCGCGATCGCGGAGGACAAAGAGAAATCCTGGAAGCTCACCGTGCGGCAGAACTGTGTCGCCATCGTGACCGACGGCACAGCGGTGCTCGGCCTCGGCGACATCGGGCCGGAAGCCGCGATGCCGGTGATGGAGGGGAAGGCGCTCATCTTCGCGGAATTCGCGGGCGTCACCGCGTTCCCGATCTGTCTCGACACGAAGGACCCTGACGAGATCGTCGAGACCGTCGTGCACATCGCGCCGGCATTCGGCGGCATCAACCTCGAGGACATCGCCGCGCCGTCGTGCTTCGTCGTCGAGCGAAAGCTGCGCGAGCGCCTCGACATCCCCGTCTTCCACGACGATCAGCACGGGACGGCCGTCGTCGTCCTCGCCGGACTGCGCAACGCGGCGGCCGTCGTTCATCGGACGCTGTCCGGTCTTCGGGTCGTCGTCGCCGGGGCGGGCGCGGCGGGGATCGCGACGGCACGCCTGCTTCACGACGCAGGCGCCCGTGACATCGTCCTGGTGGACCGTCGAGGCATCGTGAACACGGCGCGCGCCGACACCAACGCCGAGAAGCTCGCGATCGCGAAGCAGCTCGGAACGTCGCGGGCCGGCTCGCTCGAGGACGCGGTCGCCGGCGCGAACGTGTTCATCGGCCTCTCGGGACCGCGGATCCTGTCGCTGCCGGCGCTGCGCACGATGGGACGGCCGCGCATCGTCTTCGCGCTCGCGAACCCCGATCCCGAGATCGATCCGCTCGACGCGGCGCCGGAGGTCGACGTGCTCGCGACTGGACGGAGCGACTACCCAAATCAGGTGAACAACTCGCTCGTGTTCCCCGGCGTGTTCCGTGGTCTCCTCGACGCGCACGCGCGTGGCGTGTCACGTGACATCGCGCTCGCCGCCGCGGAGGCGCTCGCCGCCACGGTCCCCGCGAACGTGCGGTCGGCCGAGTACATCCTGCCGTCGATGTTCGACCGCGAGGTCGTGCCGGCGATCGCGAAGGCGGTGAGCGCGGCGACGCGCGCATCGGGGCTCAGCCGGAGGACGTCGCTGCCCGACGCATAGCGCGGACGCGCCGTGCATATGCGCCATCATTTGCACGTGCTCATCCACCGCCACGACGCTCCGCTCGACGACACGGAATGGCGCGAATTCTTGAAGGCGCACGATTTCGGTGAGCTCATCGCGCCGGGTCGCGACCGCGATCTCCCTGTCGTCGTGCCGGCGCATTTCGTCTGGGACGGTGACAAGGAAGTGCTCATGCATCTCGCGAAGCCGAATCCCATCTGGGCGGCGCTCGCCGAGCGGCCTCGTGCGCTGCTCTCGGTGTTCGGCGCGTACACGTTCATCCCCGGCCACTGGAACCAGGACGAGTACGGCGTCCCGACCTCGTACTACGCGGCGGTGCAGCTCGCCTGCGATGTCGAGGTCATCGATGACCCGGCGCGCATCGCCGCGATCCTCGAGACCCAGCTCGGCCACTTCCAACCGGAGGGCAAGCACGCGCCGGTCACCGCGGGCGAGTCGCGCTACGGAACGCTGTTGCCGAACATTCGCGGGATCCGTCTCGCGATCACCGACGTTCGGGCGAAGCTGAAGTTCGGCTCGAACCGTACGGTCGAGCACCGCCAGGTCGTCGCTGAGAAGCTGCGCGAGCGCGGAGGCAAACTCGATCTCGAGGCGCGCGCGCACGTCCTCGACCGCATCGAACGCGCGCGCCGGTGATCGAGCCGCGCATTCTTGCCGGGCTCGCCGTCCTCGCGCTCCTCACGATCTCGCCCGGCGCGGACATGGCGCTCGTCGCGAAGATCACGCTCGAGCGCGGACGGCGTGCCGCGCTGGTCGCGACGCTGGGCATCTGCAGCGGGCTGCTCGTGCACGCGACCGCGTCGGCGCTCGGGCTTTCCGTGATCCTCGCGACCTCCGCGGACGCGTTCACGATCGTCAAGCTCGCGGGGGCGGTGTATCTCGCGTATCTCGGCGTCCGGTCGCTGCGAAACTCCTTTCGCCCTCACCCCGCGCCCGACGCCGCCCTGCGCAGGCGCGCCGCGACGCCGTTCTTCCAAGGTCTCCTGAACAACGTTCTCAATCCGAAGGTCGCGATCTTCTACCTGACGTTCCTGCCGCAGTTCATCGATCCGGCGGGCAACGTCCTCGGGCAGAGCCTGCTCTTCGCGCTCGCGCACGCGGCTATGGGCATCGCGTGGCTCGCCGCGTACGCCTATGTCCTCGCGCGCCTCTCGGCGTTCTTCGCGCAGCATGGCGTGCGCGCGTGGCTCGAGCGCGTCACCGGTGCCGTCCTCGTCGCGCTCGGCCTCCGCCTCGCGTTCGAGCGCCGCTGACCTTCTCGTCGTCGCGGCGCAGTAGAAGAAGATCGTCGTCTCGACGCGACAGGTCGTGTCGACGCGCCGCGGCGCGGCCAGCTCTTAGCTAGTAGCCATACTCGCTGCGCTCGTCGGTTACGTCGTCGCCGTCTTGCACGAGCGAGCTCGTGCAGACGGACTCCTAGTACCCATAGTTGTCGACGTCGGGATTGCCCGAAGGCATTGCTGATGGAGCGGCGGTGGCGCGTGCCGGGGAGACGCTTGGTGCGCCGCCGCCGGCGGGGGCGGATCCACCGCCCGTGGACTCACAGGCCGTCGCCAGCACGGCCGCGATCAGGAGCAGTGTGTAAAGA
The DNA here is from genome assembly GCA_005887995.1 of Chloroflexota bacterium. Taxonomy (GTDB): domain Bacteria; phylum Chloroflexota; class Limnocylindria; order P2-11E; family P2-11E; genus CF-39. The sequence continues at coordinate 4,124 of VBJD01000040.1, read as the reverse complement.
GACCTCATCACATGTGGTACGCGCCGGTCCCGGCTTCGGATGAGCGCACCGGACCACCCATACTCATGATGTGATCGAGCGCGCGCCGTTCGGGCGCACCGGGCACCACAGCCGCCGGACGATCTTCGGTGCCGCGGCGCTCTCGCGGGTGACGCAAGAGGAGGCCGATCGGGCCCTCGAGCTTCTGCTCCAGCACGACATCGACCATATCGACGTCGCCGCGAGCTACGGTGACGCCGAGCTGCGCATCGCCCCGTGGCTCGCGCGGCTCGGTCGCGATCGGTTCTTCGTCGCGACGAAGACGGGAAAGCGCACATACGCCGAAGCCCGCGATGAGATCCGTCTGTCACTCCAGCGCATCGGTACCGACCACGTCGACCTCATCCAGCTGCACAACCTCGTCGCCGAAGATGAATGGGAGACCGCCTTTGGGCGCGACGGCGCGTTGCGCGCGGCGGTCGAGGCGCGCGACGCCGGGCTCGCACGCTTCATCGGCGTGACCGGGCATGGGATAACGGTCGCGCGGCAGCATCGACGCAGCCTCGAGCGATTCCCGTTCGACAGCGTGCTCTTTCCCTACAACTTCACGCAGATGCACGGCCAGTACGCCGCCGACGCGGAGGCCCTCATCGCGCTGTGCGAGCAGCGCGGCGTCGCGATGCAGACGATCAAGGCCATCACGCTCGGTCCGTGGCGCACCGCGCGCCCCGCGACGCCCACGACGTGGTACGAGCCGCTCACCGAGCAGCGCGACATCGATCTCGCCGTGCGCTGGGTGCTCGCCCGACCGGGACTGTTCTTGAACACGGTCGGAGATCTTGGGATCCTCCCAAAGGTGCTCGACGCCGCGAGCCGCGGCGGACCGAAGCCGACTGATGACGAGATGGCGGCGCTCGTCGAGCGACGTGACATGACGCCCTTCTTCGTTTAGGTGTCGAGTCGCCGCGTGCTCTTCGTCTGCACGCATAACTCCGCGCGCTCGCAGATGGCCGAGGCCTTCCTGCGCGAGCTCGCTGGCGACCGCTTCGATGTCGAAAGCGCCGGCACCGAGGCGCGTGGCGTCCACCCGATGGCCGTCCAAGCGATGGCTGAGAAGGGCATCGACATCTCGCTGCAGAAGTCGAAGACCGTCGACCGCTTCCTCGATCAGCGCTTCGACCTCGTCATCACGGTGTGCGACGACGCGGCCGAGGCGTGCCCCGTCTTCCCGAACGCGAACGAGCGCCGCCACTGGTCCTTCCGCGATCCATCCGCGGTCATCGGTGACGCGGAGCAGCGGTTCGCCGCGTTCGCGTCGGTGCGCGATGCGATCCGCGAGCGCATCGAGCGCGAGCTCATCGCCGTCGCTGCCTAGCGTCTCGCTCGCGAGACGCATACCCGTGCGAGGATCGACCGGTGCGCCGACGGGGGATCGTCCTCGCCTCTATCGCCGGACTTGTCTGGGGAGCGCTCGCGACGGTCTTGTTCCTCGCGATGTTCCGCGGCCTCGCGCCCGCGGTCTCCGAGTTGCCGAGGCCCCTCGCCGTCCTCGCGTACGCCGTGATCCTGCCGTTCCAGGGCGCGCTCGCGATCGAGGCCCTGCTCGGCCATAGCTCTCCCGGTCTCGCCGAGATCGTCGGACTGACGCTCGCCTGCGGGATCCTCCTCGGCGTCGCTGCGCTGATGACCATCGTCGCGGTGCGCGAGGTGCCGGCTAGCGGAGGATGAATCCTCCGCGCAGCGGATCGCGCGGGTCGAACCAGAGCTCGCCGCGGCCATTGATCCAGGCGCTGCCTTCGACCTCCGGCACGACCGCGCGATGCGGGCCGAATGTCGTCTCGCGCGCCACGCGACCGACGAAGCGCGTGCCGATGATGCTCTCGACGACGAACGGCGCGCCGATCGCGAGGCGCCCGCGCGCGTGCTCGATCGCCACGCGCCCCGAGACGCCGGTGCCCGTCGGCGATCGGTCGACCTCGCCGTCGGCGAAGACGCAGACGTTGCGAGCCTGCGCGCCGGGCTCGCGCGCTGGTCCGGTGAAGATCGTCCCGTACAGGAACGACAGCTCAGATTCGAAAGGGTGGGGGATCGACCGCTGCGTCATGACCGCTCTCTTGATCCGCCAACCCGCGTCGATAAGACCGCGGTAGTCCTTCGCGTCGATCTCGAGACCGACCTGCGCGACGTCGACGTACGCGTAGAACGCGCCGCCGAACGCGAGGTCGTAACGGATCGTCCCGAGCGACGGCACAGCTACGGTCCCGTCGAGGTCGAGCACGAAGGAGGGCACGTTCTCGAACGCGACGCTCGCGACATGCCCGCCCTCGCGCTTCGGACGCGCCGTGACGCGGCCGGCTGGCGTGTCGATGCGCACGACGTCGCGCGAGACGAGCATGTGCGTCTCGATCGCGACGGTCACCAGAGCGATGATCCCGTGGCCGCACATCGTGCTCCAGCCCTCGTTGTGCATGAAGAGCACGCCGAGGTCGCCGTCAGGCCTGACGGGCTCCGTGACGACCGCGCCGTACATGTCGGCATGCCCGCGCGGCTCGAACATGAGGCCGCGACGCAGCTCGTCGAGATGTTCACGCGCCCACGTGCGCTTCGCGACGATCGTGTCACCAGGGATCGGATCGACGCCGGCGGTCACGACGCGCAGCGGCTCGCCCGCGGCATGCGCGTCGATGACCGACACGCGCCGCCAGTGGTCAGGCGGCTTCCACGCGCGTGCGCGCGCGACGTCCACGCGGCGCAGGCTAGCGCCGGAGGACGGTTACTTCTTCCGCTGTTCCTTCGTCTCGCCGTGCTCGGACCGCGTCTTGTTCACGGTCGCTGCGGCGATGCGCTCGGCCGTCCCTTCGGAGCGCCCCCGCTCCTTCTCGCCTTCCTTGATGTGCTCGTACTGTCGCTCGCGCTTCGGAGACCACGAGTTCTGGGGCATGTCTCACCTCCGCGACAGTGCGCTGCACGTGGCATGCGCGGCGCGTACCGTCATGCGCACCGTGGAGCAGCGCCGTCCGAGCTACCGCGCGCTCTTCTCCATCCCCGGGATACCTCGGCTCGTCGCGAGCATGCTGCTCGCGCGCACCGCCGGGCAGATGACCTCACTCATCCTCGTGCTGTTCGCGCTCGAGCGGTACGGCTCGCCGACGATCGCGGGGCTGGCGACCTTCCTCTCGATCGCCCCCGGACTGCTGGTGAGCCCGATCGCCGGCGCGCTTCTCGACCGCCACGGCCGCACACGCCTCGTCGTGCTCGACTACTCGGTCGCCGCTATCTCGCTCGCGCTCCTCGGCGCGCTCGGCATCGCCGACGCGCTCCCGGTGCCGCTGCTGCTGGTCATCGTCACCGTCACCTCGCTCACCTTCCCGCTATCGCACACCGGCGTGCGCACGCTCTTCCCGATCCTCGTCCCGCAGCATCTCTGGGAGCGTGCGAACGCGATCGACAGCAACGGCTACGTCGTCTCGAGCGTCTTCGGCCCGGCGGCGGCCGGCGCGCTCGTCGCGGCCCTGGGCGCCCCGTACGCGCTCTTCGTCCCGGCCGCGATCAGCGCCGTCGCCGCGGGGATCGCGGTCGGCCTGCGTGACCCCTCGACGCGGACCGACACCGGCCAGCTGCTCGCGGACGCGTGGCGCGGCCTCGTGTACGTCGTCCGCCATCCATCGCTGCGCGCGCTCGCGCTCGGCATCTCGCTGGCGAACGTCGGCTGGGGCATCTTCTTCATCGCGCTGCCGGTGCTCGTGTACACGCGGCTCGGCGGGGACGCTGCGTACGTGGGCAACCTCTTCGCCCTCCTCGGCGTCGTCGGCTTCCTCGCGGTGCTGCTCTTCGGCCGCGTCTCGACGCGCGGGCGCGAGCACGTCTACCTCGCGGCGGCGATCGTCGGGCAGGGCGTCGCGTTCGCGCTCGCGATCTTCGCGCGCGACGCCGTGCTCATCGCGGTCGTCATGGCCCTGCTCGGGCTCGCGACCGGACCCTTCGATGTCACGCTGTTCACCGTGCGTCAGCGGCGCACGGATCTGGCATGGATGGGGCGCGCTTTCGCGGTCTCGATGGCGCTCAATTTCGCGGGATTCCCGATCGGCACCGCGCTCGGCGGCGCGATCGTGCCGCTCTCGATCGACGTCGCGATCGTCGTCGCG
>VBJD01000107.1 GCA_005887995.1 Chloroflexota bacterium | reverse complement strand
AGGCCATCACCGAGCCTGTCTGACCCGCGAGCGGATGCTCGTCCGGATACGTCACGTCCGACACGTGCAGCGGGATGACGTCCGCGGCCTTCACTATCCGCGGGCGAGCGCGTCGAGCTCTTGCGGCGTGAGGAGCCGGTCGCTCTGCTTCGCGTGCTCGAAGATGCGCGCGACGCGCTCCTGCGAGGCCTCGAATCCGTGCGACTCGAGCCAGTACACGACGTTCGACTCGCCGGACATCGGGCCGACCTCGATGCGCTGCTCGCGGCCGAGCACTGACGCGGGAACGCCGCTATACACGCTGTCCGCGAGCGCGCGGTCGCCCTTGCGCAGCGCCTTGATCACTGCCGCCGCGTGCACGCCAGTGCCCGTTCGGAACGCATCCTCGCCGAGCGCGGGGTAGTTCGCGGGGACGGGCACGCCGCAGTGTTGCGAGACGAGCGACACGTACTCGGCCAGTGGCGAAAGATCGCGATCGATGAGCCCCCACAGCTGCATGTTGATGAGCAGCTGATCCATCGAGGTGTTGCCCACGCGCTCGCCGATACCGAGCGCGCAGCCATGCACGCGGTCGGCGATCGCCGTCGCGGCGAGCGCGTTGATCGTCCCGAACCCGCGGTCGTTGTGACCGTGGTAGTCGAGCTTCACGTCGCGTCCGCGGATGACGTCCTTCCTGAGGAACGTAAGGAGGTTGCGCACGCCTTCCGGTGTCGCGTGCCCGACGGTGTCCGATGCGCAGATGCGCTTCGCGCCGCAGCCGATCGCCGTCTCGTAGAGCCTGCTGAGCGTCTCCGCGTCGGCGCGCGTCGTGTCTTCGGTGACGAACATGACTGGGAGGCCAGCTTTGTCGAGTGCGGTGACAGACTCCTCGACGTTCCGCAGCATCGTGTCGATCGACCAGTCCTCGGCGAAACGCCGGATCGGTGAGCTTCCGATGAACGCGCACGCCTCGATCGCGACGCCGGACTGCTGCGCCGCCTCGATGCCGCCCTTCACGTCCGCGGGATGCGTCCGCAGCGCCATGTTCGGACGGAGGCGCTTCAGCGTCGTCGTCTCCTTCGCGAGCGCGACGATCTCGGTCCGCGCCCGCTCGGACGCGCCAGGCAGTCCGATATCTGCGCTGTCGATGCCGAGCTGATCCATGAGGTGCAGCAGCCGCTTCTTGATCTCGGTCGGCGGGTTGCGCACGCTCGGGCCCTGCAGCCCGTCGCGCAGGGTCTCGTCGTCGAGCTCGACGGAGCGGTAGTCGGCCTTCGCCGCGCGGCCGTCGCGGTTCCAGTCGTAGATGAGCGAGTCGATGCTCACCGGTCGGTCACCCGCGCCGGCGGCAGGATCGCGGCGGAGCGCTGTCGGTCCCAGACGAGAAGCGCGAGGTCGTCGGACGCGAAACCGACGTGACGGGTCGGCGTGAAGGTGTAACGCGTCGTCACGCCGGCGACCGTATTCGCCTCCAGTCGCTGTCGCAACCGCGCCGGATCGATCTCCGCCGGCGACATCGCCGCGGCGGTCTCGATGAGCGTGAGCGCGTCGTACGCGGAGGCCGCGAGCGCGCTGGGCTGACCGTAGCGGTCGACGAAGGACCCGACGAACAGGGGCCGCTGATCGCCGCCGCGCAGGGCGCTGACGAGGAGGCGCGATCCCGGCCAGGTGACGTAGGCGCTCGCCTCGCGCAGGTTCGACAGGTCCGCGGTCTCGGTGAGATACGAGAGGTAGATGCGCGCGACGTCCGCGGCGGGCGTCGGTGCGATCGGGCGGATGAGGTCGCCATACGACGCCGCGGGGCCCGCGAGGACCGCGCTCTTCGCGACCTGTGAGGCGATGCGGATGCGCACCGGCCCGTCGGTGCCGCCGACCGTCACCGTCGTCGGCGCGTCGATCCCGCGGCGCCCGAGCTCCGCGACGAACGCGGCGCGCTCCAGGTTGGCTCCGGGCGACTCGTCGCTCGCGAGCAGCATCGGCGCGACGATCCCGCGGTCGACGACGTCCGCCGCGATCGCGCTCGCGATCGTCGACGGTGCCGGCGCGAGCGCGAACAGCCAGCCGCCGCTCCGACCGCTCATGGGCTCGGGCGCGGGAAGGGTGAGGAGGACCGGCACCTGGGCCACCTCGGCGACCTGCGCGAACGGTCCATCGCCCGCGACCGAGACGCCGACCACGACGGCGTCCGCGCGATCGTCGACCACCGCGCGACGCAGCTCGAGGAGCAGCTTCGACGTCGACCCCGCGACATCGACGAACTTCACGCGCAGCTTCAGCGTCGACGTCGGCGGCGGTCGATCGAGCCAGAGCTGCATCGCATCTCGCTGCGGCCCGCCGCTCGGTGCGCGGCTGCCGGAGAGGTCGAGAAGCACCGAGACGTTCACCGTGTTCGGCTCGCGCGTCGGCGCCGGCGTCGGCGAGACAGATGGGGTCGGCGTCGCGCACCCTATTAATAGGAGTGCGACCAGGGCGAGGGCGCGCATGGCCCTAGGCGCGCGTGCCGTCGGGGAGCGGCTGGCCCTCCGCGTACACGTGGCGGGTCGCGTCCTCGGGGCGCGGGTCGGGCTCGGACTCGGCCTGCGCGATGGCGGCCTCGATCTCGGCGTCAAGATCCGCGCGTATCTTCGCGAGCTCGTCCTCGCCGGTGCCGATCTCGAGGAGGTAGCGGCGCGCGTGGTCTACGGGATCCTTCGCCATCCACTCGCGCACTTCCTCTTTGGTGCGGTAGCGCGAGTCGTCGTCGTCGGACGTGTGTGGCTGGAAGCGATAGCACTTCAGCTCGACGAGCGTCGGACCGCCGCCCGACCTCGTGATCGCGACGGCCTCCTTGGTCTTCGCGTAGGACTCGAGCACGTCCATGCCATCGGCGATGAAGCCCGGCATCGCGTAGGCCGACGCCTTGTCGGCGACGTTCTTCGTCGCCATCTGCCACTCGAACCGCGTCGAGATCGCGAGGAGGTTGTTCTCGATGACGAACACCACCGGCAGCTTGTGCACCGACGCGAAGTTCGCGGCCTCGTGGAAGTCGCCAGGGCTCGTCGCCGCGTCGCCGCCGAACGCGAAGACGATGTTCGGCTCCTTGCGGTTACGGATCGCCAGGGCGAGGCCGACGGCGTGCGGGAACTCCGTCCCGACGCACACCGAGCGCGTGACGATGCGGTCCTTCGGCTTCGAGAACTGGTTCAGCACCTGGCGCCCCGCGGAGTGCTCGTCCGTCGCCTTCGCGAGGACCATCCGGAACTCTTCGAGAGGCGTCACGCCACACACGAAGGCCACGCCCATGTCGCGGTAATAGGGGACGAGCCAGTCCTTCCCGCGCCGGATGTTCCACGCGGCGCCGATCTGCGCCGCCTCGTGGCCGTCGGTCCCCGCGCCGAAGGGCGTGCGGCCCATGCGGTTCAGCTGCAGGATCCGCTCACTCACCATCCGCGTCATGAGCATGTAGCGGAACATGGCTTTCACGTCCTCGAGCGATAGCCCGAGCTCCTCGTGACGCGCGCGCGCGGTGACCGCCACGAAGTGATGGTACCGGCGTGAGAGCATGACCCGGTGGCGCGGAGGAAGCCGCACCCCATCGTCGACCAGCTCCGTTTCACACGGAGTGAATGGCTTCGCGCGCTCGAGGGCGTAAGCGAGAAGGACGCCCGCGTGCATCACGGGCAGATGAACTCGATCGGCTGGATCGTCGGCCATCTCGCGTGGCAGGAGCAGCGGTACTTGCTCGTGCGGCCGCAAAAGAAGATGTTGCGCAAGGACATCCAGACGCGCTTCACCACGGGCGGGAAGATGAGCACGCCGGTTCTCGCCGACACCCTCGCGGCATGGCGCGAGATCACGACCGCGTCGGAGCCGTTCCTCGATGCGCTGACGACGGCGAAGCTGTTACGCGACCTTCCCATGCCAACGGGCAAGAAGAGCGGCCAGACGCAGGGCGACGCGATCCGGCGCATGACCTACCACTACTGGTTCCACATCGGCGAGATCCTCGCGATCCGGCAGATGATCGGCGCGAAGCGCCTTCCCGAGTACGTCGGCGCGATCGAGGCGCAGGCGCCGTACCGCCCGGAGCGCTGACCGCGCATGACAGCCCGCGCGATCGCGCTGTTCCTCGCCGCGGTGCTCGTCGCATGTACCGGTCCGCAGGCGCGTCCATACGACAGCCTCTCGCCACTGCCGGCACCGTCGCAGCTCGACATCCCTGTTCAGTTCGCATCCCGGTACGCCGCCGCGCAGACCGCGACGACGCTGTTCCACGTGCGCTTCGATCAGCGCAACTTCAGCCGGATCTACGCGATGGCCGACGAGTCGTTCCGCGCGACGACGAACGAAGCCGACCTGACCGCACGACTGACCGCCCTACGTGATCGCGTCGGCATGTCCCGCGACGAGAACGAGGTCGGCGTCGACATCGTCGATCGATCGCCGGACGTGCTCATCACGCTCGTCATGGAAACGACCTTCGACAACGCGACGCTCACCGAGACGTTCGTCTGGCGCGTGACCCCGAGCGAGATGATCTTCCTGGTCCGCTACGAGTCGCGCGGGCCGTAGGCTGCGCACGTGATCTTCGAGTCGCCCGTGGTCCGTGCGGAGGAGCTCGAACGCGTCACGGGGTGGCGGCTCAAGGCCGAGGGCCTGTGCCGTGAAGATCGCTGTGTTCAGTTCACCGCTCGCGATGCGGGACGCATACCGCTCGCCGACGTGGCCACGGCGCTTTCAGCGCCGCTCGTTCATGACGAGCGTCATGCGCTCTGGGCGCTCGGAGCGGAGTCGGGCGGTCATGCCCTGACGACCGCGACCGCGCCGGATCTCGAGCTGCCGGACGTGCAGGGACGGCCGTTCCGCCTGTCGTCACTGCGCGGCCAGAAAGTCGTCCTCGTCGCGTGGGCGTCCTGGTGAGGCTGCCGTCTTGACCTGCCCGTGTGGCAGGAGCTGCGCGAGGAGCTCCACCCGCGCGGGTTAGAGATCGTGACGATCGCGCTCGACGCGGCCGGGGCCGACGCAGCCGGCCCGTGGATCGCGAAGGCGGCGCCGCGGCACCCGTCGGTCATCGATCGCGAACATGTCGTGGATGCGCTGTTCGGCATCGTCAATGTGCCGAGCGGCGTCTGGATCGACGAGGGCGGCACGATCGTGCGCGGCCCGAAGCCCGCGCACCCGAAACGGCCCGCCTACAAGGACCGCGTTGTTCCCGCAGATGCGACGCCGCTGCAGCGCGAGCGCATC
>VBJD01000066.1 GCA_005887995.1 Chloroflexota bacterium | reverse complement strand
GTGGGCATCATGGAACGACGGTTGGCTGTCGTCGATCGCATACGCGACGCATGTCCAAGACACCGTCGCACCGGGCGCGGTCGCGACCTTCAAATACCGGATCAGACCGCCGTCCACCGCGGCGTGCCAGATCCACCACTTCAACGGCGACCTTGTTCTCGCGGCCACCCTCAGTCCGCTACATCCGCAGGGGTACTTCCAGGACGCCACGATCTCCTGCTGAGCGCGGCTTCACGCTTGAGGCGCTCCCCGTCGCTCTTCTAGGCGATCGACGGGATGGGATCCACGCCTCGAGCTCCTCAGTCTCCGCGCAGCGCGTCGAGGATCATCTGCGACGAGTGCGAGCGATTGAGCGTGTAGAAGTGGATCCCTGGCGCACCGCCCTCTAACAGCCGGCGAGCCTGATCGCGGCCCCACTCGACGCCGACCGCGATGACCGCGGCCTCGTCGTCCTTCGCGCGATCGAGCAGATCACGTAGCGACGATGGGATCGTCGCGCCACACATCGACGTGAAGCGATGGATCTGCGCGACGTTCGTCACCGGCATGATGCCGGGGATGATCGGCACGTCGATGCCGGTCGCGCGCGCGCGTTCGACGAAACGGAAGTACAGGTCCGGCTCGAAGAAGAGCTGCGTGATGAGGAACTCCGCACCGCTCTCCACCTTCTCCTTCAGATGGCGCAGATCCGTCTCTGCATCCGGCGCCTCGAGGTGCGTCTCGGGATACGCCGCGCCGGCGACGCAGAACGCGTAGCGACCCTTGATGAAGCGCGTGAGCTCCTGCGCGTAACCGAATCCGCCGGCAGGACGGACGAAGTGCGTTTGCCCTTTCGGCGGGTCGCCGCGCAGCGAGAGCACGTTCTCGATCCCGCCCGCGGCGAGCTCGTCGAGCACCTCCGCCAACTCCTCCTTCGTGTGACCGACGCAGGTGAGGTGCGCCATCGTCTCGAGGCCGAGCTCGCGCTTCATGCGCGTCACGAGATCGACCGTCATCTGGCGCGTGCTGCCGCCGGCGCCGTAGGTGACCGAAACGAATGTCGGCTGCAGCGCCTTGAGGCGCCGAGCCGTGTCATACAAGCGCTCGACCGCTTCCGGCGTCTTCGGCGGGAAGAACTCGAAAGAGAACACCGGCTCGCGCCGTTTCAGTCGCTCCGCGATGCGCATCGGCGCAGTATGCGTTTCGACCCCGGATCGACTGGGCGCACCGGCCCAGGCGTCGTGGCGTTGTGTGAGGGGCAAAGACCTACTCTTAGCGCCGAGGAAGACGGGTGGATCGACGCATGACGGCGGCGGCCATACGCCGCCTAGGGGATGAGGCGCTCGCGCGCGAACCGAGCCTGGGGACCTTGCTTGGTCGCCTCGCCGACGCCGTCGACGACGGCCGCGCGACGGAGGCCGAGGGCTACATCGGCGCGATCGACGCGCGCGGTCTCGCGGAGCTGCTCGCCGGCGCGCACTCGCGCTTCTGGGCGGTGCTCGAGGTCCTGCGCAACGTGCTCGTCTTCGCGCCGATCGCGGTCACGTGGTTCGGCCTCTCTCTCGCGGCCGGTGCGTACGCGGACATGCTCGCGGCGCGGCCGGAACTCGTGTCGCAGCCGTTCCTTCTCCTCTGGGAGCAAGGTTTCGGTGGCCGCCTCCTCTTCAACTTCGGAACGCTCGCGCTCATCGACGCGTCGCTCATCGGCATCCTCATCCTGCTGTCGTTCACGCTCCACCTGCGCAGCGAGCTCACCGACGTCGCGTTCCAGACGAGCGTCCTGCTGAAGGAGTCGGAGATCCGCGCGGTCCTCGGGCAGGCGTCCTCGCTCGGCGCGCTCGACGTGTCGGGTCCCGATGCCGAAGCGATCCTCGCGGACATGGCCGCTGAGGAGCGCCGCATCTACGAGCGCGCATCCGAGCGCGAGGGCGAGCTCTTCTCGCTCGAGGGCGTCGTCAATCGTCTCGCCGAAGCCGCCGCTCGCCTGGAGCGCGCCGCCGACGCCATCGCGCGGCGGTAAGCGATGCTCCGGCGCCGGCGATCCAGTGGCGTCTCCCTCAGCCTCGCCGGATGGCTGTGGGCCGACATCCTCCTCGGCCTCTTCGCGATCTTCCTCGCCGCGAGCGCGGTCGCATCTGCGGCCGCGACGCCGAACCAGGGCATCGATCGCAAGCCGCTCGAGTTCCGCGTCGCGGTGAACGGCGCGGCCCTTCTCTCGACCGATGCCTCGGCGGTCGCAACGGAACAGGCGCGCGTCGCATCCGATGTCGCGGCGCGCGTCGCGCAGGAGCGCCCGGGTAAACGCGTCGCGATCGTCTTCGCGTACGGTTCCGCCGAGCGCGTGTCGGAGGGCGACCGCCTCGCGACGCTCGCGACCGAAGAACTAACCCGATCGAAATTCCCTGGCGCGCTCATGAAGGCGTACCACGAGCTCGTCGCCGGCGATGCGGGGACCGCGATCTCGTTCGAGATCTACTTCGATGAGTAGCGAAGTCGACACGCGGCGCTTCATCGGGCGCCGCGCGCGACTTCAGGAGGCGCTTCGCGACGGCGACACGGTCCTCGCCGCACGCGCGGCGTCACGGCTGCGGCTCGATGGCTTCGCGCTCTCGCCGAAAGAGTTCGCGAGCGCGCGAGCGGTGCGTCACACGCTCGGGCTCGCGATCATCAAGGCGCGCATGGCGAGGCGACTGCCACCGCAGCCGCACACCGCGACGACCCTGCGCGCGCCGAAGCGCCGATCGCGCGCGCTCATCGCGGCGCTCGCGGCATCGACGCTCCTCTTGCTCCTCCTCATCATCACCGGCAGGCCGGAAGAGGAGGGCGGTGGCAGCGCGCCGCCGGCCCCCGTCGCCGAGCCGCAGCCCGTGCTGCCGGCGCAGGTCCTCTCGCGTGGACGCACTATCTCGCTCGCCATTGAGGTCGTCGCCGTCGAGGAGACGCCGACGCCCGCGCCGACGGTCGTTCCGACGGATACGCCGCGACCGGTCGTCACGAGCACGCCCGGCGCCGGATCGGGCGGCGGCTCAACGGGCGGGTCCGGCACCGGGAGCTCGGGCTCGGGCGGCAGTGGCGGGACCGGAAACAGGACGCCGAGCCCGACGCCGACACCCGCGCCGACCGCGACACCGCCTGTTCCCCCGGCCGGTTTCTCGCGCCTGAACGTCATCGTGTACGACAACACCACCGGCCGGCCGCTGCCGGATGTGTGCGTCGTCATCGGCACGGCGAACTGTGGACCGACGGCGCCGCACACCGACGCGAGTGGTCGCTGGTCGGCCGACGTCGCGGCGAGCTCGAACTCGACGCTGTGGGACCTCTACTTCATCAAGACCGGCTACCAGCGCCAATTCCGCCAGATCACGCTCCCCGGCGGCGTCTCGCGCACGTACATCATCTTTATGAGGCGCGGCTGATCTCCACAACGCTTTGACTACTATCGAGGCCGAATGAAGCCCCTTCGCGTCGCCGTCATCGGCGCGGGTTACTGGGGTCCGAACCTCGTACGCAATCTCAGCGAAGCGCCAGGCGCGGAGCCGGTCGCGGTCGCGGACCTCTCGGAGGAGCGCCTCGACCCGATCCGCAAGCGCTTCCCGGCGATCCGCACGACGACGGACCACCGCACGGTCTTCGCGGACCGCGACGTCGACGCCGTCGCGATCGCGACGCCCGTCGGCACCCACCGCAAGCTCGCCGAGGAGGCGTTCGCCGCCGGCAAGCACGTGTTCGTCGAGAAGCCGCTCGCCGGAACGAGCACCGACGCCGAGGCGATCGTGCGCGCCGCCGAGCGCGCCGGCCGCACGCTCATGGTCGGCCACACCTTCGTGTACAACCCCGCGGTCGTCACCGTGCGCGGCCTCATCGAGAGCGGCGAGCTCGGCCGCGTCAACTACATCGACAGCCAGCGCGTGAACCTCGGGCTTCATCAGTTCGACACCAACGTGCTCTGGGATCTGGGACCGCATGACGTGTCGATCACGCTCTACTGGCTGAACGAGGAACCGCAGTGGGTCCAGAGCGTCGGCGCGTGCTACGTGCAGCCGGACATAGAAGACGTCGTGTTCCTCACGATGGGCTTCCCATCGGGCGCGATCGCACACGCGCATCTCTCGTGGCTCGCACCGTCGAAGCTGCGCACCATGACGGTCATCGGCAGCAAGCAGATGGCGGTGTACGACGACGTGCAGGCGGTCGAGCGCGTGAAGGTCTACGACTTCGGCGTCGAGTCGCTCTCGAGCGAAGAGCTGCGTCGCTCGTATCGCGCCGGCGACATCCGCAGTCCGCGCGTCCCCATCACCGAGGCCCTGCAGGTCGAGATGCGCCACTTCGTCGAGTGCGTCCAGGGCGGCAAGAAACCGCGCAGCGACGGCGAGGCGGGCCTGCGCGTCGTGCGCGTCCTCGAGGCGGGCATGCGCTCGCTTCGCTCCGGCGGAGCGCGCGTGCCGTACGCGGCGCCGGCGGAGGCGGTCGCGCGTTGATCGCCGCCAGCGCGGTCGTCGCATCCGACGCGGTCATCGGGGCCGGCACGCGCGTCTGGCACTTCGCGCAGGTCCGCGAGGGCGCGCGCATCGGCAAGGAGTGCAACGTCGGCAAGGGCGTGTACGTAGGAGCGGGCGTCATCGTGGGTGATCGCTGCAAGATCGAGAACAACGCCTCGCTCTTCGAAGGCCTCACCGTCGAGGACGGCGTGTTCATCGGTCCGCACGTCGTCTTCACGAACGACCGCCGTCCGCGCGCGACGAATCCCGACGGCTCGCTCCAGACCGCCGACGACTGGGAGATGGGCCGCAGCACCGTGCGCCGCGGCGCGTCGATCGGAGCCGGCGCGGTCATCATCCCCGGCCTCGAGATCGGCCGTTACGCGATGATCGGCGCGGGCGCGGTCGTCACTCGCGATGTCCCGGCGCACGCGCTCGTCGTCGGCAATCCCGCGCGGCAGATCGGGTGGATCTGCGCGTGCGGCCGCGAGCGCGTGGACCACGGCCCGCGCGGCGACGAAGTCCTTCACTGCGCGCGCTGCGGATCGGCCGCATCACGGCCAACGGCGCGCGCCGCTTCCACAACGCCTTGAAAGAGGAGCAACGATGACCATCACGCCGACCAAGACACAGGACATCCCCCTCGTCGACCTGCGAGCGCAGTACGCGACGAT
>VBJD01000039.1 GCA_005887995.1 Chloroflexota bacterium | reverse complement strand
GTGAGCAGGCGCGCAACGGCCAACTCCAGGCGTCGCTCGCAGAGAAGAAGGGGACCGACTACGTCATCGAGAAGGCGAAGCAGCTCGGATGGGTGTGGCCGTGGGAAGCGCTTATTGCGGTGCAGCGGAATTCGAGTCCACGTGATGCGAATGCGGCACAAGTCGAGCGACCGAGCCGACTGATGCGATGGATCGCGGTGTTCCTCGGCGCGAAGTGAAGGGCTACAATGTTCGTCGCGGGGTGGAGCAGTGGTAGCTCGCAGGGCTCATAACCCTGAGGTCAGAGGTTCGAATCCTTTCCCCGCAACAGTGACCCGGCCATAGCGCCGGGTTTCTTTTTGGCTCGAGTCCTATTGATACGCGGTCGCCGGTCAGATATCAGACCGAGCGATGGCTTACAAGGATCCCGAGCGCGGGCGCGCATACGGCCGCGAGTGGATGAAGCGGAATCCCGAGAAGGCGCGCGAGGCGATGCGACGTTGGCGCGCCCGAAACCCTGAGCTAAATCGGGTCCGGGACCGCGAGTACAGACGCGCCGCCCACGCCCGCCGCGGCGCGGAGATCGCTGCCATCAAGAAGGCTTGGCTTGATGCACATCCCGAGGTGCGTCGCGCGAAGGACCAGGGCTATCGCGCTCGCAAACGCGCGGCGCCAGGCTCGTTCACAGGGGCCGAGTGGCGCGCACTCGTCGAACAGTACGCAGGAGCCTGCGGCTACTGTGGCGCGAAGGGACCGCTCGACGCGGACCACCGAATACCACTCTCGCGCGGCGGCGACAACACCATCGGCAACATCATTCCGGCGTGCCACTCGTGCAACGTTCGCAAGCATCGGATGACCGAGCAGGAGTTTCGTGCGCGCATCGCTTCTGAGCGCTCCGACGACCTAAAATCATGACTTAGCGGGCTGGGTAGCTCAGTCGGCCTAGAGCAGTGGATTCATAACCCACAGATCGGCGGTTCGAATCCGCCCCCAGCCACCAGTGGCAGCCCCTCGGCCACGCGGCATCGTCTCGGCCGTCCGCGCCTTCGCACGCCGCCACGAGATCTTCCGCCCCGGGCCGATCGTCCTCGCGGTCTCCGGCGGAACGGACTCGACGGCGCTCGCACTCATCGCCGCCGAGCTGCGCGAGGAGTTCGGGCTCGTCCTGCACGTCGCGCATTTCGACCACCGCACGCGCCCGCGCGATGCGGCGAAGGATGCGCAGTTCGTCGCCGAGATCGCGAACCACATCGGCGCTCCGATCCGCGTCGGACGGGCGCAGCGCGCGCCGAAGAGTGAGGACGACGCGCGCGAGCAGCGCTACGCATTCCTCCGCCGCGTCGCGCAGGAGATCGGCGCAACGACGATCGTTACGGGACACACGATCGACGACCAAGCCGAGACCGTGCTTCTACACCTCACGCGGGGATCGGGCCTCGCCGGCGTCGCAGGCATGCGTCCGCTCCGCGACGGCATCGCGCGACCGCTTCTCGCGATCGGGCGCGCGGAGACGACGGCGATCTGCAAGGCCACCAAGATCAAGCCGCGCGAGGATCCCTCGAATCGTTCGCTGCGCTTTGCGCGTAACCGCATCCGGCGCAACGTGATCCCCGAGCTCGGAAGGATCAATCCTCGGGTGCGCGCGGCTCTCGCGCGGTTCGCGGAGGCTGCGACCGAGGCCGACGCACAGCTGAACGCGAACGCTGATGTCGAGAATGTCGTACGCGCAGCGGACGCTGCGATCAACGACACAGCGACGACGAAGGTGCTGGACGTCAGGCGCCTACCAAGTAACGCCGCCGCCCGCGGCAGCGCCCTCGTGCGCTGGTGGCGCACGCAGACCGGCGGCACGCTCACCGCGCGCAATCGCGCTGCGCTCGCAGCGCTGGCGTCCTCGACCGCGGGTACACGTCGACTTGACCTACCTGGTGGCAGCGCGGTTCGCGAATACGCGCGCCTGAACTTCGTCGCGCGCCAGGCGGTAGCGAACGAAGAGGAACGCACTCCACAGCGCCTGGCGAAAGGCTCCGGCGTGCATTGGCACGGCTGGCGCATCAACTTGGATATGGCAGCCGACGGCCTTCCATTCACGGCCCGCGTCGACGATGCGACCGCGGCGAATCTGGTCGTCCGCGCGAGACGTCCGGGCGACCGCGTCCTGAAGCGCGGGAAGCTGCGGGACGTTTTCGTCGACGCGAAGGTCCCTGAACGGCAGCGCGACAGATGGCCGCTTTTGACCGTTGAACAAGATGTGATCTGGGTCCCGGGAGTCACGCCGTCACCGGAGAGCGGAGATGTCGTTATCGCGGCAGGGCCAGCGGGAACCGGTCGCACGGCGGGTGAGGACCAAGTTGGGAATCAAACGCGTAAACGTCGGGTAGCATCGATGTCAGAAGCACGCCGCAAAGGCGGGAATCGAGGCCCACGCTGAACCTGGACAACCGGATCTTCAAGAACGGCATCCTGACCCTGCTTCTGGTCGTCATGGGCCTCGCGCTGCTGTACGCCTACCGCTCACAAACCCCTGCCATCACGACCGTCCCGATCAGTCAGGCCGTCCAGGACGTCCAGGCGGGCAAGGTGAAGACGGTCACGGAGATCGCGACGAAGGCCACGCTCGAGCTCAACGACAACACGAAGGAGCAGACGCAGCTCCCGGACAACAGCAAAGACGATCCCCTTCAGCAGGCCGTCATCGCCTATAACAACGCGAACCCGACGCGCCAGGTCGTCCTGAAGTACGAGGAGCAGAGCGCCACCTTCTCGGTCATCGGCTCGGTGCTGCTCAGCCTGCTGCCCGTGCTGCTGATCGGTGGCTTCTTCTTCTACATGATGCGGCAGGCCCAGGGCACGAATAACCAAGCCCTGTCGTTCGGCAAGAGCCGCGCGCGCATGTTCATCGGCAACAAGCCGACCGTGACGTTCGAGGACGTCGCTGGCGTCGACGAGGCGAAGCAGGAGCTCACCGAGGTGGTCGAGTTTCTGAAATACCCCGAGAAGTTCTCCACGCTCGGCGCGCGCATACCGCGTGGCGTGCTGCTCGTCGGGCCGCCCGGCACGGGCAAGACGATGCTCGCGCGCGCCGTCGCCGGCGAGGCGGGCGTGCCGTTCTTCTCGATCTCGGGCTCCGAGTTCGTCGAGATGTTCGTCGGCGTCGGCGCCTCGCGCGTGCGCGACCTGTTCGATCAGGCCAAGCGCAACGCGCCGTGCATCGTGTTCATCGACGAGATCGACGCGGTCGGCCGCCAGCGTGGCGCCGGCCTCGGCGGATCGCACGACGAGCGCGAGCAGACCCTCAACCAGATCCTCGTCGAGATGGACGGCTTCGACACGGGTACGAACGTCATCGTGCTCGCGTCGACGAACCGGCCTGACGTCCTCGACCCAGCCCTGCTCCGCCCCGGCCGCTTCGACCGTCAGGTCGTGCTTGACCGCCCGGACATCAAGGGCCGCAAGGCGATCCTCGAGGTCCACGTGCGCGGCAAGCCGCTCGACAAGAACGTCGAGCTCCTGCGGATCGCGCAGATCTCACCCGGTTTCTCGGGCGCGGACCTCGCGAACGTGGTGAACGAGGCCGCGATCCTCGCCGCGCGCCGCAACAAGAAGACGATCGCGCAGATCGACTTCGAGGAGGCCCTCGAGAAGGTCGCTCTGGGGCCCGAGCGTCGCTCTCGTGTGATCACAGAAAAAGAGAAGTGGATCGTGGCGTACCACGAGGCCGGCCACGCCCTCTGCTTCAAGCTGCTCAAGCACACCAACCCGGTGCACAAGATCTCGATCGTCGCCCGCGGTATGGCCATGGGTGTCACGTGGTCGCTCCCGCAGGAGGACCGCTACTTCCGCACGCGCAAGGAGTTCGAGGACGACATCGCGGCGGCGCTCGGCGGCTGGGTCGCGGAGCAGCTCCACCTGGGCGGTGACGTCACGACCGGCGCGAGCAACGACATCGAGAAGGCGTCGCACATGGCGCGCCAGATGGTCACGAAGTTCGGCATGAGCGAGAAGCTCGGGCCACTGCAGTACGGCAAGAGCGACGAGCTGATCTTCCTCGGTCGCCAGATCCAGGAGGAGCGGAACTACTCGGAGGACGTGGCGAAGATCATCGACGCCGAGGTGCACGACATCGTCGAGCGCGCGCGACTGCGCGCGTACGACGTGCTCACGCAGAACCGCGACAAGCTCGACCTGGTCGTGAACAAGCTCATCGAGCAGGAGACGCTCGAGACCGACGAGTTCAACCGCCTGTTCAACGAGGGCGACGAGGGCCTGCCGGTCGCGGCCGCCACGACTGGTCCCGACATGACGCCACCGGGTGCGCCGGCGGGAGAGCAGCCGAAGCGCGAGAAGACGGAAAAAGGCAAGGGGCCGCAGACCGCGCCGACGCCCGCGTAACTCGCTCGCGTCGGCAGCCTCGCGTGACCGATAGCACTCGCTTCGAGCGCCCGGCGCTCTCCGCTCGTGCCGCCGCTTCGGCCGTCGTTCGCCGCTCGCCGTTTCGGCTCGTCGCGGCCGTCGTTACGCGGTCGTTACTTGCTCGTCTAGCGGCGTAACGAGCGGCATGCGGTTTGCTCATTCGGTGATGCGTGAGCAGGCTCGTGACTGCGACCCGCGCGCGCATCGACCAGAGCGAAGTGCTGCGCATGGCGCTCCTTTCCGGACTGTCGTTCCTATTGGGCCTCACATTCCTCGCGCTCCTCGTCGCTGACCAGGCGCACGCCGCCGGCATCTAGCGCTCGCGCTAACCTCGCGGCCTGCGTCTTTTCATCGCGATCCCACTACCGAGTGACGTCGCGGCGTCCGCGTTCGCCGCGCTCCCCGACCTCGCCGGACTCCGCCGCGTCGAGCCGGAGCTCATGCACCTCACGCTCGCGTTCCTCGGCAGCACACCCGACGATCGTCTCGACGCCGTGATCGCGGCCGTCCGCAGCGCAGCGGACGGACATGCCGCGTTCGATATCGAACTCGACCACGCTGGCCGTTTTCCGAAGTCCGGACCGCCGCGCGTCGCGTGGCTCGGCATGAGCGCGGGTGCGGACGACGCATCCGCGCTCGCGACGGCCGTTCGCGACGCACTCGTGGCGCGGTCGATCGCATTCGACGAGAAACCGTTCCGCGCGCACGTCACCCTCGGACGCGTGCGCGAGAAGGCGACGACGAAGGAGGCGCGCGCGATCGCGACCGCACTGGACGCGGTGCGAATGTCGCCGCTGCGCTTCACCGCCGACGCGGTGCACGTCATCGAGAGCCACGTCTCATCGAAGGGTCCGCGCTACACTTCGCGCGCGGCGGTGCCGCTGTCCGTGGGAGGGAAACGTGTCGGGGGAAGCCCGGGAGATGATCATCGAGCGCGCGATGACCGACGCAGCGTTCCGCGCCCTCCTCGCGCGTGATCCCGCCGCGGCGCTCGCCGGCTACGACCTGACGCCGGAGGAGCGAGCGACGTTCACCACCGGCACAGCGCGCGCGGAGCGACTCGAGGAGCGCATCTCGAAGACCGATCTCTCCGCAGGCATGTCGATCAAGACCTCGTCGCCGATCCTCAAAGCCCCTTCGCAGAAGAAGCGCTAATCCGCGGCGCTCCGCGCCGCGACGACTTCGTTCACGAACGGCATCACCAACAGGGCCGTCATGCCCAGAGCGAGCCCGCCGCCGATGAGCGGGATGAGCACGCTCGGGACACGCCCCTCGAGCATTCCGTTCACGAGCGCGGGCACGCCGGCGAGAACGACGATCGTCATGACGAGGACGTACGCGACGACGCCCGCCGCATACACGAGAAAGCCGCGCTCGAGACGAGTGAGTGGCCGACGTGGGCCGCTCACGAGGTCGCTGAAGACGAAGCGGAGCGCCTTCCGGCGGAGCGCGTTCACGCGCGTGAGGTCCTCGAGCACGTAATAGCCGTCGAATTCGAGCAGCGGCGACAGGTTGAACACCACGGAGAGCAGGTTCGCGAAGGCGAGCCAGATCGCGAGGTCCTGGGCCTGGCCGTTCAGCACGAGCGCGGCGAGGCTCGCGACACCGGCGAGCGCGAAGTTGAACAGCGGGCCGGCGGCGTTGACGCGGATCCGCCGCTGCGCGGCGATGAGCCAGGCGTCGCTCGTGTCTACGTACACGACCGGCGTGAACCAGATCAGGCCCATCCCGGCGCGTCCGATGCGGCGACCCTCCACCTTCGTCGCGACCGCGTGTGCCGCTTCATGGCCGATGCCGGCGACGAGCAGGCCGGCGAAGGCCACGAGGATCCCGGCGAGCCCGAAGTCGCTCGGATCTGACTGGCGGAACACGCGAAGGAGCGCGACGAGGCCGACCGCGCCGACGACGATCCCGGCGACGGCGCCGCCTGTCGTGAAGGCCCAGCCGAACACGCGCTGTAGCGCAGTGGCGAGTCCGTCCGCGTCAGCCAGTTCGACTCGCGGCGCGAGCAGGAGGTCGAGCGCGCGGAGAATGCGGCCGTCGGGCTCGTCGCTCGCGACACGCGGTGCGGTCACCAGACCCGCGGCCTGCAGCGTCGCGACCGTCTCGAATACGCCCGCTGGATCGAGCGCGCCGGTGCGCTCGAAATGCCGCATCGCCAGGTCGCGCAGCGTGCGCTCCCCATCGATGTCGCGGTAGATCGCCAGCGCGTCGCGCGTCACCCTCAGGTACGCGGATCCGTTCTCGTCACGAAGCAGGACCGCGTCGGGATCGTCCGGAGCTGGCGCGACGACGACCTCGCCGGCGTGTCGCGGCGTGTGCCGGGATTGCATCGTGCTCTCGAGCCGCGCGACGAGATCCTGGTGCCGCTTGATGATCGGACGGACATCGTCGCCGCGGAGTCGGAACACCTTCACGTCGCCTCGCGCGCGGACCGTGGCCGTCCGCTTCGTGCGCGTGAGCACCGAGACTTCGCCGACAAAGGAGCCCGGCCCGAGCGTCGCGAGTCGCCGGTCGCCGCGAAGGACTTCGACGTCGCCCTCACGCAAAAGGTATGCGTCGTCGCCCGCCTCGCCCTCGCTCATGAGCACGTCGCCCTTTGAGAAGGTGGCCGGCTCGAGCGTTGCGGCGAGCGCCTCGATCGTCGCCGAGGGCAGATCCGCGAACGGGCTCGACCTGCGGAGGAAGTTGTTGCCGGCCCGTACCGCCGCGAACGCGCTCAGCTCTCGCTCGAACTCGGGCTCCTCGGCCATGGCATCGCGGAGCAGCTTCGCGGGGATGCGATAGCCACGCGCGTGGGTGATCGCGGTGACCGTCGCGTTGCGCGTGGTGCGCGCCACGATCGCCATCTCGCCGATGAGCACCGGCGCCGTCGGCGACGCGAGGAGTACCGGCGGACTTCCTTGTGTGATGCGCACCCGACCGGCGACGATCGCGAGCGCGAAGTCGGCGCGATCGCCTTCGCGCACGAGGACCTCACGCGGACGGAAGGTGGCGCGCGGCGAACCGGCGAGCAGGCGCTCGAGGCTCGCGGTGCTGAGCGCTCGGAGCGGCCCAAAGGAGAGAGCGTCGGTCACGCCGGCGCGAGCGTATCGAAGCGCGCGAGGGCAAGGTGCACGGAATTCGGCCCCTGGATTCGCGCGTCACGAATTCCGAGCGCTAGGCTCGGATTTAGGCAGTCACGGAGGGCTTGTGGGTCAGATCGCCGTCCTTTACGAGAACGAGGCCTGGATGGCGCCGCTCTTCGCGGCGCTAGAGAACGAAGACGCCGACGTCGTGCGCGTCTTCGCGAACGACCTCGTCTTCGATCCGGCGGGACGCGCGCCCGACTGGTCGCTCGCGGTGAACAAGGTTTCGCCGTCTTCGTACCTGCGCGGGCACGCGGCGAGCATCCGCGCCGCGCGTGACTTCGTGCCGTTCCTCGAACGACGCGGCGTACCCGTGGTGAATGGCTCCCAGGCGTTCGCGCTGGAGACGTCGAAAGCGCGGCAGCTCGCGCTGCTCGCCGAGCTCGGCGTCCGCGCTCCCGCGGCGCGCGTCGTCACCGACGTTGCGCAGATCCCCGATGCGGCGCGCGAGCTTCGCTACCCGCTCATCGTGAAGCCGAACGTCGGTGGATCCGGCGCGCTCATGCGACGCGTCGACTCGGACGACGAGCTGAGCGAGACGCTGCCAACGCTCGATCTCGGTCCGGACGGCACCGGGATCGTTCAGGAGTTCCTCGAGACGGCCGACGGATCGATCCAACGCGTCGAGTTCCTCGACGGCGAATACCTGTACGCGATCAAGATCCACAACGAATCGTCTCGCGACTTCAATCTCTGTCCCGCCGACATCTGCCAAACACCCGATGGGGAGAAAGAGAGTCGAGCGACGAACGGCTCCGCCGCGAGGAGCGAGTCCGGCTCACGAGTGACAACGAGTGGTTGGGCACGAGTGCCAACGAGTGGTTGGGCAGACAACTGCGTCGTGGACGCGTCAGCGAAGCGCGCGCTCACGATCGAGGCCATCGATGCGCCGACCGAGATCGTCGACGACGTGTTGCGCATCGCTCGCGGTGGCGGCCTCGACGTGGGTGGCGTCGAATACCTGATCGCGGCACGTGACGGCCTCCCGTACGTCTATGACATCAATGCGCTCTCGAACTTCGTCACCGAGGCCGTCGAGCTCGTGGGCTTCGATCCGCACGCGCGCTTCGCCCGCTGGCTCGTCGGGCGCGCCAACGCGACTGGGCGCCGCGACGCAGTAGCCGTGGCAACTCTGGCGGCGACGAAGTGAGGCTCACGCGCACGGCAGACCCCTGGCGCGATACGGACGTCATCGATTCGCGCGCGCCGCGCACGAATCAGGCGATCGTCGGCACGCTCTCGCTCATCGCCTTTGTGACCGGCTGGTGGCCGATCCTCGGTCTCCTCGCGGCGCAGCTTGCGATCGGCCTCACCTTCGGACGCCGCTACTGCCTGCCGTGCCTGCTCTACTTCGAGGTACTGCAGCCCCGCTTCGGCGAAGGCCCGATCGAGGACAGCCGGCCGCCGCGTTTCGCGAACATCGTCGGCGTCATCTTCCTCGGCGCGGCGACGCTCGGGCACCTCGCTGGATCGGCCACGATCGGCTGGGGCCTCGGCCTCATCGTCGCGGCACTTGCGCTCCTCGCAGCCACGACCGGACTGTGCGTGGGCTGCGAGATGTACAAGATCGTGGCACGCATACGCGGCATTCGTCCCGGCAGCATCGAGCGCATCGACCTCGCCGAGCTCGGCGCGGACCGTCACGACGGCGAGACCGTCGTCCAGTTCACGCATCCGCTGTGCACGGACTGCCACACCCTCGAGCGCGAGCTGCGTGCGTCAGGGCGTCGTGTCGTGACCGTCGACGTGTCGCGGCGGCCCGAGCTCGCGCGCAAATACGGCGTCGCGCTCGTTCCGACCGCCGTCGCGGTCGGGCCGCAGGGAGCCGTTACCGCCCGCATCGCCTGATACTTGACGGCGGTGGACGACAAGAGCCCGAAGCTCCGTCGGATCGAGCGCGACGTCGAGAGACGTATCCGCGAGATGAATGAATCCGGGCGGCTGCGCGGCCTCGCCGGTCAGGGCGCGCCGTTCCCCGCGGATGACGACGGGCCGTCCGACTCGTGGGCGGCGCGCCGTCTGATGCGGAACGCGGGCGCTCAGCCGGAGTGGGTCGACATGCGCAAGGAGATCGAGGCGCGGACCGAGAAGATCCGGCTGCGCGTTCATGCGCATCGTCAGTGGCTTCATGACCGAACGCGGCTCCTCGCCGAGCTGCCGGCAGATCGCATCCTCGAAGCGACGCACGCGACGACGACGCGCGACACACGCGTGCGCGCCGAGCTCGCGTCCGCGATCGGCGAGGTGAACGCGCTCGTTCGGCGCTACGACCTCATCGTCCCGCCCGCGATGCAGCTGCCGCTCGTGACGCTGGAAGGGCTCGCGGCCAGCGATCGGCGCGCGGAGTCAGCCGCGAACTCCTAAGCGGCGCGCTCCCACGGTGTGCGCACCGCAGGCGGGCGCACGATGCCGCGACGCCGATAGTTGGCGAACGCGTAGCGATCGCACTGGATCTCGGCCGAGGATCCCCAGCCGTGCGTGAGATACAGCCACCAGTGGCAGAACTCGTGGAGGTAAAGGAAGCGGATCACGTCGCGGCGCGTGGGGAAGTACACGTTGGGCGTGCCAAGCGCCCCGAGGTCGACGAGCTCATGGAAGGGCCGGAAGGGCTCAGGGACCTGGATGACGATCTCGGGCTCGCCCCAGTAGGTGAACGCCTGGAGGTGGGGCGCCGTGCGGTAGCGCAGCGCCTTCACGGTGACGCGGTATCCGGTCGCCGTGGGCAGACCGCGCAGGATCTCCCGGATCTTGGCCGCCGGGTGGGTCGGCAGCGTCGAGCGGATCGCCATGGGACCGAGCGGGCGACCGCCCCCTCGCACATCTCTCACCAGCCCACTGTACGGAGCGGCTTTTCGCGCCCGAAGGTGGGCGCGAGCCTGGCCAAAATCGGGCAGTTTCGGCTACATTTGCCGCCGAACGTCGTTCGAGCGAGAACGAGTAGGCCGTCCAAGCGCGGCAGCGAACCGGGGCTGGTGAGAGCCGGGAGCGCGGAGACGGTGCGAATGGATCTCGCAAGACGCGGGGGAGAACGCGGGAGTCAGTACCCCTCGCCGGAAGCCCGCCGTTACCAACGGGCGCTCCATGAAGGTGGAGGCTGAGGCCGACACGCGGCACGGGGTGCTCTGAGGTCGGCAAGTTCGGGTGGCACCACGACCCTCGTCCCGATGTAGGGAGCGAGGGTCTTTCATTTCTCGCGAAGGGAGAGCGAATGGCGGTCACGACGCAGCGGACGACAGAACTCGTGCCGGTGATGCGCGAGCGTCTCGCGGATCTCGAGACGCCGGTCTCGGCGTTCGCGAAGCTGCGTGCGCTCGGCGGCGCGTTCCTCCTCGAGTCCGCCGAAGGCGGCGAGCGCATGGGTCGCTTCTCGTTCATCGGCGTCGCGCCGCGCGAGACGCTGTACTTCCGCGACGGCGAGGTCTCGATCAATACGTGGACGAACCCCGACCGCGATCCGCGCGGCGCGGGGTGGCTGGCCGCGTACCCAGCGGCAGATCCGATCGTCGCGCTTCGAGAGCACATGCGTGGCTACCGTCGCGCCCCGCAAACCGGTCTGCCACGGTTCAGCGGCGGCGCCGTCGGGTTCGTCAGCTACGAGGTCGCACGCCGCTTCGAGCGACTGCCGCTCGCGCGCAACGACCCGTATGCCCCGTGGGGTCTGCCGGAGATGGTCTTCGGCATCTACGACACGGTCGTCGCGTTCGATCATCTGCGCCACACGCTCACCGTCCTCGCGCACGACGACGCGACCGAATCGGGCAACGCCGGGCGCATGATCGACCGCGTCTTCGCCGCGCTCGATGCGCCGCTCCCATCGCTCGCGACGGCCGCGCAGCGCGAAACGACGGTCACGGCGAACGGGACGTCCGAGGACTACATGGAGCGCGTCCGTCGCGCGCGCGAACTCATCGCGGAAGGTGACTGCATCCAGATCGTGCTCGCGCAGCGGTTCGACGTGCGCCCCGCGCCCGACGCGCTGGCGCTCTACCGCGCGCTGCGCCACGTGAATCCGTCGCCGTACATGTTCCTCATCGACACGCCGCCCGCAACACTCGTCGGCGCGTCGCCCGAGCCTTTCGTGCGGGTCGAGAACGGACGGGTGGTGATGCACCCGATCGCGGGCACGCGTCCGCGTGGCGCCGACGACGCCGAGGATGCGGCGAACGAGCTCGCGCTTCGCCGCTCCGAGAAGGAGCGCGCCGAGCACGTGATGCTGGTGGACCTCGCGCGCAACGACATCGGGCGCGTCTCGCGTCCCGGCACCGTCAAGGTGAAAGAGCTGATGCGCGTCGATCGCTTCTCGCACGTGATGCATCTCACGTCCGTCGTCGAGGGCGAGCTCGCGGATGGGCTCGATGCCCTCGACGCCTTCCGCGCGTGCTTCCCGGCGGGCACCGTGTCGGGCGCGCCGAAGATCCGCGCGATGGAGCGCATCGCCGAGCTCGAGGAGGATCAGCGCGGTCCGTACGCGGGCGCGGTCGGGTATCTCGGATTCGATGGGCAGATGGACACCTGCATCACCATCCGCACAGCGACGATCACGAAATCCGCTCAGCTCGGCGATCGCGGCGCGCAGGCGGTGTGTCGCATCGAGGCCGGCGCGGGCATCGTGGCGGATTCGGATCCGCAGGCCGAGGAGGAGGAGACGCGCGCGAAGGCGAAGGCGCTCCTGCGCGCGATCGAGATCGCGAACGGCGGGACGCTCGCATGACGCGCGTGCTGCTCGTCGACAACTACGACTCCTTCACCTACAACCTCGCGCAGGCGATGTCCTCGCTCGGCGCGACTGTCGACGTCATCCGCGCCGACGACCCGAAACTCGATGCCGCGCTCGCATCGCGCCCCGACCGCCTGGTCATCTCACCCGGCCCCGGACGGCCCGAGGCGGCCGGCCGTTCGCCGGCGCTCGTGCGTGAGGCGCCGGCGATGGGCATCCCGACGCTCGGCGTCTGTCTCGGCCTGCAGTGTGCCGCGATCGCGTTCGGCGCCCGCGTCGTGCGCGCGCCCGAGCCGCGACACGGCAAGACGAGCGTCGTGCGGCACGACGGCAAGGGCCTCTTCGTCGGCGTACCGCTTCCGACGGAGGCGACGCGCTATCACTCGCTGATGGTCGACGAGGCGAGCCTGCCGTCCGAGCTCATCGTCACGGCACGCGCCGACGACGGTGTCGTCATGGGACTGCGTCACACGACGCTGCCGCTCGAAGCCGTGCAGTTCCATCCTGAATCGGTGCTCACCGTCGATGGGCTGCGCATGCTGGAGAACTTCGTTGGACGCGCGTGAGGCACTGGGGATCGTCGCGAGCGGACGCACGCTGACGCGCGCGGAGGCGGAAGCGGCGATGACGTCGGTGATGGCCGGCGAGGCGACACCTGCACAGCTCGGCGGGCTCGTCGCGGCGCTCCACGTGCGCGGCGAATCGCCCGAGGAGATCGCCGGATTCGCGTCGGCGATGCGTGCGCATGCGGTGCGCGTCCCGGTCGCCGATGGCGCGATCGACGTGGTCGGGACCGGAGGTGACCGATCGAACAGCATCAACCTCTCGACCATCGCGTCGCTCGTCGCAGCGGGCGCGGGTGCGCGGGTGGCGAAGCACGGCAACCGTGCGGCATCGAGCGCCTGCGGCAGCGCTGATGTGCTCGAGGCGCTCGGGGTGAGGATCGACCTCGGTCCCGATGGCGTGGCGCGCTGCGTCGACGAAACGCGGATCGGGTTCATGTTCGCGCCGAAGTTCCACCCCGCGATGCGCCACGCCGGGCCGGTGCGGCGCGAGCTCGGGATTCGCACCGTGTTCAACCTGCTCGGGCCGCTTGCCAACCCGGCCGGTGTCCGACGGTACGTGCTCGGTGTCGCGAGCGCCGAGATCGGCGAGAAGCTCGCGAAGGCGCTCGGTGAGCTTGCCGTCGTCCACGCGCTCGTCGTTTTCGGCACAGACGGTCTCGACGAGATCAGCCCGTCGGCCGAGACTCGGACGTGGGAGGTGCGCGGCGATAGCGTGCGCGATGGATCGATCTCGCCCGCTGAGATGAAGCTCGAACGGACGGCGCGGGAGGCGATCGTCGGCGGGGACGCCGCGACGAACGCGCGTATCGCACGCGACGTCCTCTCCGGCGCGAAGAGCGGCGCGCGGACGGCCGTGCTGATGAATGCCGCGGCCGCCTGCTATGTCGCAGGTCTTGCCGGCACGCTCCGCGAAGGCGTCACCGTCGCGGCGAAGGCGATCGACTCCGGCGCTGCGCGAGATCGGCTAGAGCAATTCGTCGCGACGAGCCAGCGTCTCGGTGCGGCGGAGGCGGCGACGGCATGACCGACTTCCTGGAACAGGTCGTCGCGCGACGGCGCGAGTACGTGACACAGGCAAAGCGCGCCCGCCCAGTCGAGCAGCTGCTCGCGGACTTGCCGCACAACGCGTGGACGCGCACGCACATCCCATCGATCCGCGGACGCGTCGCGATGGGCGGCGTAGCGAACGCCTTCGATCACGCCATCCGTGTCGCGCGTCAGCGAGGGAAGTTGGCGGTAATCGCCGAGGTCAAGCGCGTGTCTCCCGCGCTCGGGCGTCTCGCGGCGGCGTCGCTCGATGTGGCGGGTCAGGCGCTCCAGTACACCGCGGGCGGCGCGGCGGCGATCTCCGTGCTCGTAGAGCCGGTGTTCTGGGGCGGTTCGCTCGACGACCTGCGCCGTATCCGTGAAGCCACGCTGCTTCCGATCCTCGCGAAGGATGTCGTCATCGATGAGTACCAGATCCTCGAAGCGCGTGCCGCCGGCGCCGACGCCGTCCTCCTCATCGCCGAGATCCTCACGGATGAGCAGATCCGGCGATTTCGCCGCGCCGCCTCGGAGCTATCGATGGGTACGCTCGTCGAGGCGCACGAGGCAGTCGCGTTCGGGCGCGCGGTCGAGTGCGGAGCGCTGACCGTGGGCGTGAACGCGCGCAACCTGCGGAATCCGCAGGAGATCGACATCGGTCGCGTTCGTCAGCTTCACACCTTCGCCAAGGACGGCCAGCTCCTCGTCGCGGAGTCGGGCATCAGCAGCGCCGACGACGCGAGGCTTCTGCCCGCGCGCGTCGATGCGGTCCTCGTCGGCACCGCGCTCATGCGCGAACTCGACTCGACGCGTCTGGTGAGCGAGCTCGCAGCAATACCGCGCGGTCCCCGTCCGTCGGTGGTGGTCCTGCGCCGGTGAGTACGACGGGTCGCTACGGACGATTCGGCGGGCAGTACCTACCCGAGACGCTCATGCCTGCCGTCGGCGAGCTCGAGCGCGCGTTCGATGACGCGCGCCGCGACGAGGCGTTCACGCAGGAGTTCGACCGACTTCTGCGCGAATGGGTCGGCCGTCCGACACCGCTCACCGACGCGTCACGGCTCGCGCGCGAGGTCGGCCTGCGCCGCGTAACACTCAAGCGCGAGGATCTCGCACACACAGGCGCGCACAAGATCAACAACGCGCTCGGCCAGGCGCTCCTCGCGAAGCGGATGGGGAAGCATCGCATCGTCGCCGAGACCGGAGCGGGTCAGCACGGCGTCGCGGCGGCGGCCGCGTGCGCGCTGCTCGGTCTCGAGTGCATCGTCTACATGGGCACCGAGGACGTGCGTCGCCAGCATCCGAACGTCTTCCGGATGAAGCTGCTCGGCGCAGAGGTCCGCGAGGTCGATGCCGGCAGCCGCACGCTGAAGGACGCGATCAACGAGGCGATCCGGGACTGGGTGACCAACGTGCGCACGACGTACTACCTGCTCGGCTCCGTGGTTGGGCCGCATCCGTATCCGGCGATGGTCCGCGATTTCCAGTCGGTCATCGGACGCGAGGCGCGCGCGCAGCATGTCGAACGCGTCGGGAAGCTCCCCGATGTCGTCGTCGCGTGCGTCGGCGGTGGCTCGAACGCGATGGGGATCTTCAGCGGGTTCATCGCGGATCGCGACGTGAAGCTGCGCGGGGTCGAGGCGGGCGGCCTTGGCATCGAGAGCGGCAAGCACGCCGCGTCGATCGTCGGCGGACGCGAGGGCGTGCTGCACGGAGCCCGCAGCCTGGTGCTGCAGACCGACGACGGTCAGATACGCGAAACGCACTCGGTCTCCGCGGGCCTCGACTATCCCGGCGTCGGTCCCGAGCACGCATACCTGCACGAGACGGGTCGCGTGCGCTACGTCTCGCGCACCGACGTCGAGGCGCTCGAGGGCTTCCAGCTGCTGTCGCGAACGGAGGGCATCATCCCCGCGCTCGAGCCCGCCCACGCGATCGCCGATCTCCCGCACATCCGTGACGACCACGGAGCGGACACGGACGTCCTCGTGTGCCTCTCGGGGCGCGGCGACAAGGACCTCGACACGGTCATGGAGCGTCTCGCCTGATGGCGACGCTGACCGTCGATGGCAAGGTCCGTCTCGAGCGCGCGTTCGCCAAAGCGCGCGCCGAACGGCGTCTCGCCGTCGTGGTCTATCTCACCGTTGGCTATCCGGATCGCGACGCGACCGCGCCGCTGCTCCGCGCCGCGCTCGACGGCGGCACGGACATCGTCGAGCTCGGCGTGCCGTTCAGCGATCCACTCGCCGACGGCAGCACCGTCCAGCGCGCGAGCGAGACAGCGCTGCGCAACGGCGTGACGCTCGACGACTGCATCCGCGAAGGTGCCGACCTGGTGCGCGAGCGCGACGCCGCGGTGCAGCTCATGGGATACACGAATCCCTTCTACCGCCGCGGCTACGAGCGGCTCGCGTCCGACCTGCGCGCCGCGGGCATCGCCGGGGTGATCGTGCCCGACATGCCCGCCGAGGAGAGCGCGGAGCTCGATCGCTCCTTCGCGCCGTCGGGTCTGGTGCGCGTCGACCTCTACGCGCCGACGACGCCGGACGAGCGGCTGGCGCGGCTGCTGCCCTCGGCGCGCGGCTTCGTCTACTGCGTCTCGCTGACCGGCGTCACAGGCGCGCGCGATCGCCTCGGCCCGGACGTGGGCGACCTAGTCGCGCGCGTGCGACGGCACACGACGCTTCCCGTCGCGGTCGGGTTCGGCATCGCGACACCCACGCATGTTGCGGCGCTGCGCGGCGTCGCGGACGGCGTGGCCGTGGGGAGCGCGGTGCTCGACGTCATCGGCCGCGCCGCCGTACCGGACCGGGCGACCGCGCTCCGCGATTTCGTGCGATCGCTGGTCGAAGCGGGTCGCTCGTGAGCGCCGTCCGCGGCATCCGCGGCGCGACGACGGTGCGCGCGAATGACGCCCGCGCGATCGTCGACGGCACGCTCGAGCTGCTCCGAGTTCTCATGGACATCAACGGTCTCAAGCCCGAGGACATCGGCTATATCTGGTTCACGGTGACGCCCGACCTCGATGCGGCGTTTCCCGCCGACGCCGCGCGCGCGGGCATGGGATGGAGCGACGTCCCGCTCATCTGTGGGCAGGAGATCCCGGTCCCGGGCGCGCTCGGCAAGTGCGTGCGCGTCCTCATCGCATGGAACACGAACCGTTCGCAGCGCGAGGTGCGCCACGCGTTCCTGCACGGTGCGCGTTCGCTGCGGCCGGCATGGGCGGTCGAGACGCCGGGCGATGCGAAGGAGAAGGCATAGTGCTCGTCGTCATGAAGCGCGGCGCGACGCAGAAGGAGATCGACGCGGTCATCGCGCGCATCGAGGAGTTCGGCATCAAGCCGGTGCCACTGCCGGGCGCGGAGCGCGTCGCCATCGGTACGTTCGGGTCGACCTCGCGTGCCGCGGCCGAGGCGGTCGAGTCGCTCCCGGGCGTCGCGGAGGTCGTGCCGGTGAGTCGGCCGTTCAAGCTCGCATCGCGCGAGGTGATCGCCGAGGACACGGTGGTCTCTGTCGACGGCGTTCCCGTTGGCGGCGGCGCGCCACTCGCCGTCATGGCCGGACCGTGCTCCATCGAATCCCGCGAGCAGACGCTGGCCACTGCGCGCGCGGTCCGCGCGGCCGGCGCGACCGTGCTCCGCGGCGGTGCATTCAAGCCGCGCTCCTCGCCGTACGCATTCCGCGGGCTCGGGCTCGACGGCCTCGAGATCCTCGCGGAAGCGCGCGCAGATACGGGCCTCGCCATCTGCACCGAGGTGCTCTCGCCTGGCGATGTCGAGGCCGTCGCGCGGGTGGCCGACTGCCTGCAGATCGGCGCGCGGAACATGCAGAACTACGCACTGCTGGATGCCGTCGGCGAACAGCCGAAGCCGGTCCTCCTCAAGCGAGGAATGTCCGCGACCGTCGAGGAGTTCCTCCTGTCGGCCGAGTACGTTCTCGCGCGCGGAAACCGGAACGTCATCCTCTGCGAGCGCGGGATCCGCACGTTCGAGAGGTACACGCGCAACACCTTCGACGTGAACGCGATCCCGCTCCTCAAACGCCTCACGCATCTGCCGGTGATCGGCGACCCATCGCACGGCACCGGGAAGTGGTACCTCGTCGCCCCGATCGCGCTGGCTGCCGTCGCGGCGGGGGCGGACGGCCTGCTCATCGAGGTGCACCCGAGCCCTGACCACGCGCTCTCTGACGGCTTCCAGTCGCTGACGTTCGAGAACTTCGCCGCCGCGATGACCCAGGTCGCGGCCGTCGCACGAGCGGTCGGCCGTCCCGTCGCCGACGCCGCGCGCGCATAGCGCGATGCGGATCGGCGTCGCGGGTCTCGGCCTGATCGGCGGTTCGCTCGCGCTCGCCCTCCGTGAGCGTCATGAGGTGCGCGCCTTCGACGTGGCGCGCGACGTGAGAGAGGCAGCGGCACGCGCCGGCATCCCCGGCGTTGAACGCGTCGAGGCGCTCGTTCCCGCGGACGCGGTCATCGTCGCGACGCCGATGAGCGCCGTTCTGCCGACGCTTGCCGCGCTCGCGCCGAAGGCCGACGGCGCCGTTCTCATCGATGTCGCATCGGTGCGCGCTCCCGTGGACGCGTTCGCGCGTGAGGATGCGAGCGGCGCCCGCATCGTGGGCCTGCATCCGATGGCCGGTTCGACCGACGCCGGTTTCGCGGCAGCGCGCGCGGATCTCTTTCGCGACCGGCTGTTTCTCGTCGTGCCGACGGCGAGCAGCGACAGCCAGGCCATGGCGGTGGCCGGCATCCTCGCTCGAGATGCGGGCGGCGACGCGACGGTCGTTTCCGCCGATGTGCACGATCGCGCGGTCGCGTACCTGTCGGGGCTGCCGCTCGCGGCGGCCGCGGCGACGGCGATGGTCGCGACAGCGCAGCCGCTCGAGTTCGCCGGGCCGGGACTTCGTGACGCGACGCGGCTGGCACTGACGCCGGAAGAGCTCGCTCTCGACCTGCTGCTCTCGAATTCGATGACCGTCGCGAAGGCGACCAAGACGCTTGCCGATCAGCTCGAGTGGCTGAGCAATGTGATCGTCGACCGCGACCGGGCGCAGCTCCGCGACTTTCTGCGCGCCGCGCGCGCCGCGCGTCTAGAGATGGATCGCGATCAGCGGAGGGACCGCAGCATCTCGTAGAACGACGGGAAGGTCTTCGCGACCGACTGCCAGCCCGCGATCGCGACACCAGGCACGAGCAGGCCGAGCACCGAGAAGGCCATCGCGATGCGGTGATCGCCCTGCGCATCGACGACCCCGTCGTGCAGGGGCGCAGGTTCGATCCGGATGCCGTCGGCGAAGGCGCGCGCGCGGCCGCCAAGTGCCGTGATGGCCGCGGCCACCGCGCGGAGGCGATCGGACTCCTGTCGACGCGTGTGGGCGAGGCCGTCGAGTTCGGTCGGGGTCGCGGCCTGCGTGGCGATGACCGCGAGAGTGGGGAAGACGTCGGAGCAGTCCGCGACGTTCGCGACGACACCCGAGAGCGCGCCTCGTCGACGGACGGTGATCGCGCGTGACCCGCCCGACACCTCGCAGCCCATCTCGGCGATGAGGTCGAAGAAGCGCGCGTCGCCCTGTCCGCCGACGTGGTGCGTCGCCGATGCGTTCTCGATCGTCACCGATCCGCCGAGGATCGCCGCGGCCGCAGCGGGGTACGTCGCCGCGGTCAGGTCACCGGGGATGGTGACCGATCGTGCCTTCACCTTCTGCGGCGCGACGACGAAGTGCCGCATCGACGCGCGTTCGACGCGCACGCCTCGGCCCTCGAGCGCAGTCGCGGTCATGTCGATGAACGGCGCGCTCACGAGCTCGCCGCTGATCCGCAGGCTGACGCCATTCCGCATGCGCGGCGCGACGAGCAGAAGCGCGGACGCGAACTGGCTGGACTCGTAGCCGGGAACGCTCACCTCGCCGCCGCGCAGCGGGCCGTGGATCACGAACGGCAAGGCCTCGCCGTCGACGGTCGCTCCGAGCGACCGTAGCGCGGCGGCGATGGCGGCCATCGGCCGGCCGCGCATGCGCTCCGAGCCGTCCACGCGAGTCTCCGCATCGGACAGCGCGGCAAGGGCCGAGATGAAGCGGGCGACGGTGCCCGCGTCCCGCGCGTCGACCGACGCGTGCGCGTAGGGGACCTGGAGCGGCGTGACGTCGATGTGACCGGCATCCCAGCGCACCTCGTGGCCGAGGGCGGTGAGCGCCTCGGCCATCGCGTGCACGTCGTCGCCCGGATCCATGTCGCCGACAACGATGCGCGAACGCCCCGACCCGATCGCCGAGAGGACAAGCTCGCGGTTCGCGATGCTCTTCGACGCGGGAACACGCACCCGAGCGTCCTCGAGGGCGCGGCGAAGCGGCGTGATGGGACGGGGATCCACGGGATGCGAGGATATGGGCGGATCGATGTTTACGCGCGGCGAACGTATCGGGCAGATGACCCTTGTGGCGATCGCGCTCGTCTTCGCGTTCGCGATCGGCAACTTCGTCTTCGGTCGTGCCGCCGCACCAGGTGGCATCGGCGCGTCACCCGGCGCGAGTGCGACGCCGAACTCGAAGCCGCCCGACGTGACGTTCACGCAGGACACCTGCTGCACCCAGACCGCGCGGTACATGCGCGCCGCGTGGACCGCGAGCGAGAAGATCACGGCCGCGAAGGTGGCCGTCGCGCCGGATCCGGGCTTCCCGTGCGAGTCGTCGGTCGATGCGACGGGCACGAAGGGCCTCATGACCTGCCAGGGGCTGCTCCGTGGCGCGACGGATTACACCGCGAACCTCGCGCTCACGACCAGCCGCGGCACATTCTCGTTCGAGCACAAGTTCAAGACGATGGGCGACAAGCTGAGCGGCCTGACCTGGTTCACCGAATTTGAGGACGCGCGCGGCGATCCGCTTGCATGCGCGGCCGCCAGCGTGCGGATCGTTGAGAAGTACACGACGAACAACGACCCGCTGACCGCGACGCAGATCCTTCAGCAGGGCCAGGCGTTCAACAAAAGCCGCGATCCAGGCATCGATCCGGCGGCGATCGCGGCGATGCAGAAGAAGCTCGACGCGCGGAACAACTACCACTACTACCGGCTGCCGACCCGCGAGGAGGCCACGAAGTCCGCGATCTATTGGCTCGCGCGCAGCGGCAAGCCCGTGCACGTCATCAGCCTCGCGGGACAGCACGACCCGGTGCTCGTCGGTTTCACCGGGACGTTCGGCACGTTCTACGACGATCCGGCGAACGCGTTCTCGCAGGTCATCGTCATGGATCCACAGCGCGGCGACATGCGCCCCGAGACGCAGAACCATCGTCCGGACAAGTACCGCACGCCGGGCTTCCAGACCGGACAGCCGCTCGCGCTCGATGAGTGGTACGGCGACGAGTGGTGGCTGCGCTTCACGTACATCAGCCCGATCCGCATGCCCGACGGTTCGCTGCTCGCGATCGATCGGAACGACGGCTCATATCCCGTGCCACATTGGGCCGGGCAGTTCGTGATACTCGTGGACGATGCGGACGCCGACTGGCCGTCGGATAAGGAGGGCCGCGTGAAATGGCATTGACGGAGAGCGCAAAGGCCGAACAGATCAGCCCCTCGCAGTTCGTCGAGTCGGAAGGGGTGGAGGACTGGCGCCTCGTCGGCAGCGACGGCGCATGCGCGTACTTCCGCGCCCCATCATTCGCGGAGGGCGCGCGGCTCGTGCAGGCGATCAGCGCGTTGCCGCGCGTCGACGAGCCTCAGGTCGCCGTGGACGTTCGGCGCGACGGCGTGACCGTGAGCCTGATCACGATCACCAAGGACTACTTCGGCATGAGCACGCGCGACGTCGAGCTGGCGCGTCAGATCTCGGCGGCCGCGCGGAAGCTCCAATTCGCGGCCGACCCGTCGAAGGTCCAGAGCCTGCTCGTCATCCCCGGCGCGACGGACACCGCGCAGGTGATGCCGTTCTGGCAGGCGGTGCTCGGTTACGAGCGCCGTCCCGATACGCCCAACGAGGACCTCATGGATCCGCGCGGCCGCGGGGCCGGGTTCTGGTTCGAGCCGATGAAGGAGCCGCGCAAGGACGGCCTCGGCGCGATCCACATCTGCGTCTGGGTGCCGCGAGAGGAGGCCGAGGCGCGCATCAAGGCGGCGCTCGCCGCGGGCGGTCGCATGGTGCGCGATCAGTTCGCGCCGTCGTGGTGGACGCTCGCCGACCCGGCCGGGAACGAGGCCGACATCGCCACCATTTCGGGCCGCAGCTAGGACCGCTCGAGCCTCCGCAGCGTCACCGGCGGTAGGTAATCCCCGATGAGCTCGCGGTGCCACCACGCTCCGGTCGCGCGATGCTCGGCGGGCGTCGTGAACCGGTAGCGGTACAGCAGCGCACGGACGAAGCGGGGGCGCTCGCCGCCGAATGGATCGTGACGGAGCAGGCGCAGCAGCTGACGATCGGCCTCGAGCAGCTTCGTGATCATCGGCACGAACCACTCGTGGTACATGGGCGACGACATCGCCGCGAACCACATGAGCCAGTCGAGGCGTAGGTGATAGGGCGCGTACTGCGGCGGCCGGCGCATGACGTCCGTGGGCTTCGCCTTGAACTCGTACTCGCGCCACTCGGTCGTCGGGAGGATGACGGCATCGGTCGTGCCCGCGACGACGACCTCGTCGCGCTCCTTCGTGACGCTGCCGAACGCGCCGTACGTCCCCACGATGTGGAAGGGGTCGAACGAGTAATTCATGAGCTGGCGGCGCGAGAGGAGATTGCGCGCCGGGCGGTAGGAGAGCCCGAGGATGAGGCCGGTGAGCGCGAGGACAAGGACGCCGAACCACAGCGGGATCCCGTCTGTGCCGACCAGTGCCGACGCTCGCTCGGGCTTCACGATGCCGACGACCGCGAACGCACGGTCGTCGAGGCTCGCCACCGCGATGGTCATCGTGACCAGGTTCAGCCACGCGAAGTTGCCGGAGAGAACGAGCCAGCCCTGCGTCCCGATGACTACGAGACCCGCGAGCGAGGCGATCGGTTGCGGCGCGAAGAGGAAGATCGGCGCGACGAGCTGCGCAAAGTGATTGCCGAGCACCTCAAAGCGGTGGAACGATTTCGGCAGGTGATGGAAATACCACGAGAGCGGGTTGGCCATGGGCTGCGTCTCGTGGTGGTAGTACAGGCACGTGAGGTCGCGCCAGCAGCGATCACCGCGCATCTTGATGAGCCCCGCGCCGAACTCGACGCGGAATGCCAGCCAGCGGAGCAGATACACGATCGGGATCGGCGGTGCGAGCTGCGTGTTGCCGAAGAAGATCGCGAGGAACCCGGTCTCGCACAGCAGGCTCTCCCAGCCGAACGCGTAGAAGGTCTGACCGACGTTCATGATGCTGAGGTACATGGCCCACATCGCGAACCAGGCCAGCATCGCGATCGGCGTCGGCATGAGGTCGGTGGCGCCGATGAGCGCGA
The DNA here is from genome assembly GCA_005887995.1 of Chloroflexota bacterium. Classification (GTDB taxonomy): domain Bacteria; phylum Chloroflexota; class Limnocylindria; order P2-11E; family P2-11E; genus CF-39. The sequence goes on along the minus strand of VBJD01000039.1, from coordinate 16,551 downwards.
GCGCGGCGAGCGCGATGCCGGTCCACGAGACGGTCCTGAGCAGGCGGTCGGAGTAGCGCCACTGGAAGATGCTCGGCGCGTCCATGAAGCGCAGCCGCCTGACGAACTCTGGCACCGGAAGGAGCCCGCGCTCGCCGAGCAGGGCGGGGAACTGACGCAGCGCGGCGACGAACGCGATGAGGTAGATGAGCGCGAGCGCACGTTGGAAAACGATCCGCGCGACCCAGTAGTCGTCGGCGCGCAGCCACTCCATCGCGGGGAAATGGTGCGCCGTGTCCGCTAGCGGCGGCTCGGCGCTCATCGACGAGGGGAGCGGTCCGCCGCTTGTCGTCTTCCACGGCTGGAACGGATCCAATCACAACGTGCTGCGCTGGCTGCCCGCGCTCACGCCGCGTTTTCGCGTGATCGTTCCTGATCTCCCGGGCTGCAACGGCGTGCCGTCTTTGCCCTGCTGCTCCACACGCCGTTCCTGCGACCGGCGCTCATCCGTCCGGCGATCCGTCTCCAGCTCGCGCTCCTAGCGTCGCCCATCGGCGGGCTCTTCGGTCCGCTGCGTCGCAGCACGCTGCTCGCGACGGCGCATCGTCTTCTTTTCGCGAACGCCGCCGAGGTCGAAGCGCCGCAGCTCGCACACGACCAGGCGGATCTGCTGCGCGCCGACGTGCGCGCCGGGCGCGAGCTTGCGCGCGATCTGTTGCGGGGCGACCGCGTCGCGGCTCTGCGTGACTGGCGTAGACCCGTCGCGGTGCTTCTCGCGGAACACGACGCCTTCGTCGACGCCGCACGGACGGCAGCGCTCGTGCGCGAGTCGGCACCGCACGCGCACATCGAGGTCATCCCCGGCGGGCATGGATGGACCCCGGCGTACGTCGCCGCGCAGCAAGCCGCCCTCGAGCGCCTCGCGCCGACACTCGGATGACCGACGAACTCGCTGACGCGTTGCGCGCGACGGATGAGCTCGAGCTCATCACGGCCGGCCGCCGAAGCAGCCGACCGCATTCCGTGAGGGTGTGGTTCGCCTACGACGGCGAGTCGCTCTGGCTGCGCACCGATCGCGACGCGGATTGGCTGCGCAACCTCGATCGCGATCCGCGCGCGACGGTTCGCGTGGGCGCGCACGAGATCGCGGTGCGCCGCGAGCCGATCACGGACGAGGCTGCGGCGCTACGTGAGCTCATCGAGCTCTGGCGCACGAAATACGGCCAGGAATGGGTCGCGGACTGGTACGTCGAGCGCGGCCGCGTGCCCGTGCGATTGCGCCTCGTGAAGGAGGACCGTTAGTTCTCGAAAACGCGGTCCGACGGCGGGCGAGGGCTATCCTCGATGAATGCGCTTCATCGTGCGGCTGGTCTCGCTGGTCGCCGTGGCGCTGGGCCTCTTGGGCATGGCGGCCGCCGGCGCGGACTCGAATACCGTCCTCGTCGGCCGGATCGAAGGCGTGATCAACCCCATCACCGCGCGCTACGTCGACCGCGTCCTCGACGAGGCCGACCAGCGACACGTCGCCGCGGTCGTCTTCGTCATCGACACGCCCGGCGGCCTCATCGACTCCACCTACAAGATCACCGCGCGCTTCCTCGCCGCGGGCGTTCCCATCGTGACCTACGTCGCCCCGGCCGGATCGCGGGCCGCGTCCGCCGGGACGTTCATCACCATGGCCGGCCACGTCGCGGCGATGGCGCCGTCGACGAACATCGGCGCGGCCCACCCGGTGGACTCGTCGGGCGGCGACATCCAAGGCGACCTGCGCCTCAAGGCCGAGAACGACGCGGTCGCGCACATCGTCAACATCGCGAAGGCGCGTGGACGCAACGAGCAGTGGGCGGAGGACGCCGTCCGCAAGAGCGTCAGCATCGGGTCGGATGACGCCGTGAAGATCGGCGTGGTCGACGTGATCGCGAGTGACGTCAATGACCTGCTGGTGAAGATCGACGGACGCAAGGTCACCACCGCGGCCGGGACGGTGACGCTGGCGACGAAGGGCGCGCTCGTCGGTGACGGCGCGCCGACACCGATCGACAACTTCCTCCACCTCATCGTCGACCCGCAGATCGCGGTGCTGCTGTTCACGATCGGAACGTACGGGATCATCTTCGAGCTCAGCAATCCGAGCCTCATCTTCCCGGGCATCATCGGTGTGATCGCGGTGATCCTCGCGCTGTTCGCGTTCGGCACGCTCGACGCGAACGCCGCCGGGATCGCGCTCATGATCTTCTCGGTCGTGCTCTTCGTCGCCGAGATCAAGATCGCCAGCCACTTCTTGCTCACGGCCGGTGGTCTCGTCGCGCTCATCGCGGGCACGATCATCCTGTTCCCGCCGCTGCGGCCGACGTTCCCAGGTCTCCGCGCCGACGTCGATCCCGTGGTCATCGCCACCGTCGCGCTCGTGTCGGGCGCGTTCTTCTTCTTCGTCGCGCGCTTCGCCATCTCGACTCGTCAGCTCGCCTGGGCCGGCGGCTCGCCTGCGCTCGTGGGTGCGACCGGCGTGGCGAAGAGCGACATCGGACCGATCGGCGTCGCGTACGTCGCGGGCGAAGACTGGTCCGCGCGCAGCGAGGGCGGTGCGATACCGAGGGGCAGCGCCGTCCGCGTGAAACGCAGGGAGGGCCTCAGCCTTATCGTCGAACCGAGCGATTCGTCACCGGGGAGGGGAGCGTCCTGATGGATATCGGTCTTGCGATCCTGATCTTCGCGGGCGTCATCTTGATCCTGATCCTGCGCACGATCATCCACATCGTGCCTCAGTACCAGCGCCTGGTGGTGCTGGCGCTCGGGAAGTATCAGAAGATGGCCGGCCCGGGGCTCGTGCTCCTACTCCCGCCACCCATCCAGGTCGGCATCAACGTCGATCTGCGTGAGTTCGTCGTCGAGATCCCTCAGCAGACCTGCATCACCAAGGACAACGCACCGATCTCGATCGACTTCCTCATCTACCAGAAGGTGATCGAGGAGCAAGCCGCCGATTCGGTGCTGAAGATCCAGAACTTCCGCACCGCCGTGACGGGCATCGCGACGACGACGCTGCGCGCGGTCATCGGCGACATCCTCCTGGACGACGTGCTCGCAAAACGCGAGCAGATCAACGAGGTCCTGCGCGCAAAGCTCGACGAGGTGACGCAGCGCTGGGGCGTGAAGGTCACGACGGTCGAGATCCGCGAGCTCACACCGCCTCGCGACGTGCAGGAGGCCATGAACCGTCAGCTGACTGCCGAGCGGACTCGTCGTGCCTCGGTCACGGAGGCCGAGGGCAAGCGCGCCTCCGCCATCCTCGTCGCTGAAGGCGATAAGCAGTCCAACATCCTGCAGGCCGAGGGGCAGCGGCAGGCGCAGATCCTGCGCGCCGAGGGGTTCGCTCTCGCTCTCGACAAGATCAACGAGATGGCGAGCCACGCCGACGGACGCACCATCACGCTGCAGTACCTCGACGCACTGCGTCAGCTCGGCGCGTCGCCGTCCACGAAGTTCATCATCCCGACGGAGTTCTCGGCTCTCGCCGCGCCGCTCGCTGCGTTCGCGGGCGGCGACGGCGAGTCGAAGAAGAAGGCGCCCTAGCTGCGTTCGCGCCGTCCGCGGAAGAACGGCAAGCGCGACCGGCCAGTGGTCCCGCTCGCCGCTTCCGCGTCGGCCCGAACCGCCATCGGCCGGGTGAGCCGACGCGTCGGGTAGGGGGTATAGACGCGCGGCGGCACTCGGGAAGGCGAGACCGCCGCGCTGTTGCGTGGAGACGGAGTGACAAGGACGGCGACCGTGGCGATGGCCATTTCAGAGCTCCCCTCAGACATGGTTCGAACGGACGTTCGCACTCTAGAACGTCTGTTCTGCCTGTCAAGAGGGTGGGATACTCGGCCGGAAAACCCTTGAAAAACGCCATTTCAGCGGACCTGTTGCCGCAGCGGCCGCGCTACGTGCGCGAGCGCCCGGAGCCAGAGGGCCACATCCTCGAGCCAGAGTGGAGCGGGACGCGGGCGCTCGTCCGAGTGGGTCATGACGGTCCTCGCTATGTCGGCTATGCCGGAGGCATCGAGGGGCCGCGCGAGCTGTACGACGCGATCGTGGCCGACACGCGGGCGACGACTGCCATCTTCGACGGCGTGCTCGTCGACGCGTGGCAGGACGAGGAGGAGCTCGAGATCGACGCGAACGGCAACGCGATCACCAGGCCGACGGGCGGCCGGCGCATCTTCGCGGCGTTCGATCTCCTCGAGGTCGACGGCGACTCGCTCATCGAGGTGCCGCTGCTCGAGCGCCGGCGCCACCTCGAAGGCGTACTCGCGCCGAGCCTCAACGTGCGCCTGACGCCGTACGTCGCCCGCGGTCTTCGCTCCTGGCGCGACACCCTCGGGCAGCAGGGATTCAAGCGCGTCGTGCTGAAGAACTGGAACTCCGCGTACGCTGCCGGTCGCACGACCGGCGATTGGCTCGTCGTCGAGAAGATCAATCCCGCGCGGTAACGGAGGAAGACGTGGCAACGAGCAAGTCAGCGGTCATCGATCACACCCAGCGCGACCCGTGGTCGATCGCCCAGGAGCAGTTCGGCATCGCCGCCGATCGTTTGCACCTCGACCCGAACATGCGCGCGATCCTCGCGGAGTGCCAGCGCGAGCTGACGGTCCACTTCCCGGTGCGCATGGCGGACGGCGCGGTGAAGGTCTTCACCGGTTACCGCATCCAGCACAACACGACACGCGGCCCCGGCAAGGGTGGCATCCGCTACCACCCGTCGGTGACGCTCAACGAGGTCAAGGCGCTCGCGATGTGGATGACCTGGAAGTGCGCGGTCGTCGGCATCCCGTACGGCGGCGCGAAGGGTGGTGTCGTCTGCGATCCGAAGATGATGAGTCAGCAGCAGCTCGAGACGCTGACTCGCCGCTACACCACGGAGATCGCGCTCCTCATCGGACCGGAGCGCGACATCCCCGCGCCCGACGTGAACACGAACGCGCAGACGATGGCCTGGATCATGGACACCTATTCGATGCACCAGGGATACACCGCCCTGGCGGTCGTCACCGGTAAGCCGCTCTCGATCGGCGGGAGCGAAGGCCGCAACGAGGCGACCGCGCGCGGCGCGGTCTACACGATCATCGAGGCGGCGAAGCACCTCGGGATGGACCTCGAAGGTGCGCGGGTGGTCGTGCAGGGCTTCGGCAACGCGGGCTCGTTCTCGGCGAAGCTCATGCACGAGCTCGGCGGGAAGGTGCTCGCCGTCTCGGACACGAGCGGCGGCATCTTCAATCCAAAGGGCTTCGACCCGAACAAGGTCGACGCCTACAAGCGCGAGACCGGGTCCGTCGTCGGTTTCCCCGGTACGGAGAGGGTCACGAACGCCGAGCTCATCGAGCTGGACTGCGACATCCTCATCCCGGCCGCGATCGAAAACCAGATCGGCGAGCACAACGCGCCCAGGATCAAGGCAAAGATCGTCGCGGAAGCGGCGAACGGTCCGACGAGCCCCGAGGCCGACCGGATCCTCTTCGACAAGGACGTATTCCTCATCCCCGACATCCTGTGCAATGCCGGCGGCGTCACCGTGTCGTACTTCGAGTGGGTGCAGGACCTCCAAAACCTCTTCTGGCGCGAGGCGACGATCAACGCGCGCCTGAAGGAGGTCATGGTGAAGTCGTTCAACGATGTGCTCGACATGTCGAAGAAGCACAAGGTCGACATGCGGACCGCTGCGTACATGGTGGCGGTGCACCGAGTTGCGGAGGCGACCCTGACGCGAGGCATCTATCCGTAGTGGCGAAGGATCCGCGCATCGATCGCCTGCGAAAAGTGCCGCTGTTCGACACCTGCAACGAGAAGCAGCTCGAGTTCATCGCGTCTCGTGTCGACGAGGTCGACGTCAGCGCAGGCAGAGTGCTCACCGAGCAGGGCAGGAGCGGTGGCGAGTTCTTCATCATCCTGTCGGGCGACGCTGACGTGAAGCGCGGCGGAAAGACCGTCGCGACGCTCGGCGCGGGCGACTACTTCGGCGAGATCGCGCTCCTCGACAACGGCGCTCGGACGGCCACCGTCGCTGCGACGACAGCGCTCAGATGTCTCGTGCTATCGCCACGACAATTCCAGGACGTCTTGTATCAAGACCCGGCGATCGCGGTGAACATGCTGCACGCCGTCGTGAGGAGGCTTCGCGCCGCGACGCAGCTGCCTTCTGATTAATAAGTGACGGGAGGTCTCTAATGAGACCTCCCGTCATCCGACAGCTCGGGCCCGTTGGGCGCCTCCGCTTCGCTACGGCGCCAGCGCCGCCGCTCCGCGGCTACGACGGCAGCTTGAGCTCTTGCCCCGGTTTGATCAGATCCGGGTTGTCGCCGATGACGTCCTTGTTCAGCTCGTAGATCTCCTTCCAGCGCTTGCCGTCGCCGAGCTCCGCCTCGGCGATCGCCCACAAGCTGTCGCCGCTCTCAACGGTGTGCGTCTTCGTCGCCGTCTCGGCTGCGGCCTTCTTGCCGACGTCGGTGTCCGAGAAGTCGAACTTCGGCATCTTGTATTCCTTGGGCGCGAAGTCGGGTTTCTCCTGCTCTTTCTCTGCCACGTCGTCCTCCTTGCTGTGTGGCCGCGGAAAGGTGCAGGACAGGTGCCACGACCTGTGCGACGATGACCGCACCCCCCGCCGCTGCGCGGCGCTAGAACCGAGACCCACATAGAGCTCGTCGCGCTCGACCTCGAGACCACCGGGTTCGATCCGGCGTCCGATTCCGTCGTCGAGATCGGCGCTGCCCACGTCAGCCTCGCACCAGACGGAGCGGTGAACGTCGGCGAGCGTTTCAGCACCTTCGTCGACCCGGGCGTCGATCTGCATCCCGCGATCACGCGACTCACCGGCATCCGCGACGAGGATCTGCGGGGCGCGCCACCACCCGCGATCGCGCTTGGCCAGCTCGCCGCGTTCATCGGACCGGCCGCCGTCGTCGGGCACAACGTTGGCTTCGATCTCGCCTTTCTCCAAGCCGCCGGGCTGCCCGCGCCCGACCGGCTCGACACGGTCGAACTCGCGTCGATGCTCATGCCCAGCGCGCCGACGTACGCGCTGCAGTCGCTGGCCGCCGCCGCGGGGATCACACCCGACGCCGCACATCGCGCGCTCGCGGACGCGATCACGTGCGCAGGAGTCCTTGCGGATCTTGCCGCTCGCGCGCGAGTGCTGCCTATCGCGGTGCTCGAGGAAGCCCTCGCCTACGCGCCGCTCCTCGGTCCCGCGTTCGTCGCGTTCTTCGCTGAGGCCGCGTCCGGCGCGGTGCGGGGGGCATGGGACGATGTCGCGCTCGCGCGGCCCACGGAGGCGATGGCGCCTTCACCACCGTCGGCCGCGATCGCCGTCGACGTCGCGTTCGCTCACGACGGTCCGCTCTCACGCGGACTCGAAGGGTTCGAGGAGCGGACCGAACAGCGCGAGCTCGCGCGAGCGATCGAACTGACCATGCGCGACGGGGGACCGCTCGTCGCGGAGGCCGGCACGGGAGTGGGGAAGTCGCTCGCGTACCTCGTCCCTGCGCTCGCGCGCGCCGGCGAAGGCGAGCGCGTCATCGTGAGTACGCACACGCTGCCGCTGCAGGATCAGCTGATGCGAAAGGACCTGCCCGCGGTGCAGGGCGCGCTCGGTACACGCGTGCCGGTGACCGTGCTGAAGGGGCGCACGAACTACCTCTGCCCGCGCCGCTGGCAGCAGTTCCGCGGGCTCGCACAGACGCGCGAGGAGGCACGTCTGGCGCTGAAGACGCTCATCTGGCGGCTGTCGACGACCACGGGGGATCGGTCGGAGCTCAACCTGCTCGGCGCGGAGTCCGATCTGTGGCCACGCATCTCAGCTGACGACGAGACCTGCGACGCGCGGCGCTGCGCGCGCGTCGCGGGCGGGTGCTATCTCCAGCGAGCGCGTGAAGATGCGGCACGCTCAGGCATCGTCGTGACCAACCACGCGCTCTTACTGCAGGACGCGCGCATGCGTGGCGCGCTGCTGCCCGCTGCCGAGCACCTCGTCGTCGACGAGGCGCACCGGCTCGAAGAAGTCGCGACCGACGCCTTCGGCATCACATTCGACGACCGCGTCGTCCGTCGCGCGCTCGATCGCGTCGCGCACGCGCCCGCGGTGACCGCCGGTCTACGCGATGAGCGCGTGGAGGAGGCCGAGCGCATTCGGCAAGAGGTCGCGAGCGCGCAGGCGCGCGCGAGCGAGGTCTTCGCCGCGCTCGCCGCGGTGCTCGAGCCCGGTGCGCTCGAGGACCGGCGTCGCGTGACCGGCGGTCTCCGCGCGAGCGACGAACGCTGGCTGCCGGTCGAGCTCGCCGGAGAGCGATTCGTCGAGGCGGTCGCCGGCGTCGGCACGGCGGCGGAGCGCCTTCTCTTGCGCACCACGGATGAGGACGAGCGGACCGACCTTGAGTCCGCCGCGAGCGAGCTCTCCTATCTGCGGAGCGCGGTGACGCGCGCCATCCACACGCCGCGTCAGAGCGACATCGTGTGGCTCGAGCGCCGGCCGGAGGGCGACATGGTGTTGCGCGTCGCGCCATCGCACCTGGGCGAGGCCATACGGCGCGGTCTCGTCGAGCCGCGACGCTCCACCGTGTTCACGTCGGCGACGCTCGCCGTCGCGGGGTCGTTCGCGTTCGCGACGGATCGCTTCGGCATCGCGGACCTCGCGGACGCGCGTGCCTTCGGATCGCCGTTCGACTACGCGACGCAGGCGATCCTCGTCGTCCCGAACGATGGCGCGCTCCCCGGCAGCCCCGAGTTCGCCGATGAGGCAGCCGCGACGATCTCCGACATCGGCCACGCGCTCGAAGGGCGCACGCTGGTCCTGTTCACCGCCCACGGATCGATGCGTGACGTCGCCTCGCGTCTCGGGCCACTCGAGGAGACAGGCATCACCGTCCTCACGCAGGGCATCGACGGATCCCGACGAGCGCTGCTCGAGCGCTTCGCGAAAGGTCGCACGGTGCTGCTTGGCACGCAGTCGTTCTGGGAGGGCATCGATCTGCCGGGCGAGATGCTCGAATGCGTCGTCATCGCGCGGCTCCCGTTCGCCGTGCCCGACGATCCCCTCGTTCAGGGCCGGTCGGAGCGATACGAAGATCCGTTCCGCGAATTCCATCTGCCCCAGGCCGCGCTCCGCCTGCGGCAGGGCTTCGGCCGTCTCATCCGGACGAAGACCGATCGCGGCGCGGTCGTCCTGCTCGACCGGCGCGTGCTGCTGCGTGACTACGGCGGAGAACTGCTCGCGTCGTTACCGGACGCACGCGTTCGCCGTGTCCCCATGACGGAGGTCGCGACGACGGTCGCGCAGTTCGTCGGACGCGGCTAGGGCGCGAGTGAGACGAACGCGACGATGCGAGAATCGCGCGATGGACGCGAGGGCGCGCGGGCTACTCGAGAAGTGGATCGATAGCCTCGGGCGGGATCGACGCGCGAGTCTCTATCTCCTCCTCGAGGAGCTCTGCCGCGGCATGGACGTCTCACGTCACAACCGGTTCGGTTTCCTCCGTCTGCGCGCTGAGTTCGAGACGAGTAGCGAGCTCTTCGGTTGCACGCTTGAAGAGCTTCGCGATGCGATCGCGGACACGTTCGGCGGGCATCCGCCGCCGGTCGAGCGACCCCCGAGCGCGCTCGAGCAGTTGCGCGCGAAGGTCTCAGAACGGGGTCACCCAGACTTCCGCTAGGCGGAAGAACCGCCGATTTCGGGCAGTTCTTGTCGTATCAGTACGCCCGGTAATAGTCGAAATGGTGGATTGTCGACGGGTGAGGCAACCCTAGACTTTTCCACGGCGGAGCCCGTGTGTACGGACGCCGAGCATGCAAGGAAGGAGGTCCTTCGGATGATTACGTTCCTTCGTGAGGAAGAGGGCCAGGGCCTTGTCGAGTACGCACTCATCATCGCCGTCATCGCTATCGCCGTGATCGTGGCCATGGTCTTCCTCCGCGGCCAGCTGCAGAACATCTTCAGCAACATCGGCAACAACCTGACGTAGAGCGACCACGACGTCGTAGTCCGCGAGGGCCCGGTCGAGAGACCGGGCTCTCGTATTTCAGGACGCCCGCGGTAGTGCGCGCCGGTGCACCAGGCGGTCGCAGGCGGCTCGGAGCTCTTCCCAAGCCTCCACGCTGACGTCCGTCCGAGCGATGACCCGCTGCCCGGGCTTCACCACCTCGCCCCCCTCGGCACGGAAGTCGGCACGTGCCGGGTCGTGGAGGTCGAGGTACTCGTGACGCCTCTCAAGGGTCGTCCCCTCATCGAGCAGCGGCATCTCACGCAGCAGCGCGTCTGGGATCTCCCGCAGGATGCGGTGCTCCGCACACACGTCGATGGCGCGGCGGCGCCGCGCAGGTGAGCGCTCGCCCTGGTCCTCGGACATGAGCACCTCCCAGCGGCGGCTCGTGCCACGGGGGACCCGGTTCTCGTCGTATCGCGCCATATCGGCGACAGAACGCATGGCCGGTGCCAGCGCGCCTGGTTGGTACAATTGTTCGCGGACCGAGTGAAGAGCTCGGTATCACGCACGCTTCCCGATCGGCTCCGACCCTCCGATGGCGCCGCCCGGCGCCCTCTCGGAACGGAGCGAGTTGACGGAAGCGGAGGAACAAAAGGGAGAGTCACGTGGCCGTCGTCACCATGAAGCAGCTGCTCGAGTCGGGCGTCCATTTCGGGCACCAGGCGCGCCGTTGGAATCCGAAGATGAAGCGCTTCATCTTCATGGAGCGCAATGGCATCCACATCATCGACCTCCAGCAGACCCTCACGCGCGTCGAGGACGCGTACACGTTCATGCGGGATCTCGCCGGCAGCGGCGGGCAGATCCTCTTCGTCGGAACGAAGAAGCAGGCGCAGGAGTCCATCGCCGAAGAGGCGAAGCGCGCGGGGATGCACTACATCAACCAACGGTGGCTCGGCGGGTTCCTCACGAACTTCGTGACGATCCAAAAGCGCATCAACCGCCTCAACGAGCTGCACGAGCGCAAGGAGCGTGGCGACTTCGCGACCATGCCGAAGAAGGACGCGCAGCGTCTCGAGGACGAGCTCGCACAGCTCGACCGTTACTTCGCCGGGGTGCGCGAGATGAAGCGGCTGCCCGGAGCGCTGTTCGTCGTCGACCCGCATCGCGAGCACATCGCGGTCGAAGAGGCGCGCCGTCTCGAGATCCCGATCGTCGCGATGGTCGACACGAACTGCGATCCCGACCTCATCGACGTCATCATCCCGGCGAACGACGACGCGATCCGCGCGGTGAAGCTCATCTGCCAGAAGATGGCCGATGCGGTCATCGAGGGACGCTCGATGTTCGACGCGAGCCGCAAGGAGGCGACGCCGGAGGACATGGGCTACGCACCGGCGACGACCGCGTCGGAGATCGAGGGTGGCATCGGCGTGCCGCGCGCCAAGCGGACCCCGCGCGTGTACGAGCCGGAGGAAGAAGACGAGTTCCCGATCGGCGGAGCTCCCGTGGAAGCAGACAAGGAAGTCGAGGAGAGCTAGATGTCGACAGAGCTGAAGAAGATCGATCCGAAGCAGGTCCAACGCCTGCGCAGCGAGACGAACGCGGGCGTCATGGACTGCAAGCGCGCGCTCGAGGACGCGAATGGCGACTACGAGAAGGCGAAGGCACTGATCAAGGAGCGCGGGCTCGAGAAGGCCGCGAAGAAATCGGAGCGCGAGGCAAAGGAGGGCGTCGTCGCGTCGTACGTCCACTCGGGTGGCCGCATCGGCGCGCTCGTGGAGCTCGCCAGCGAGACGGACTTCGTGTCCCGCGGCGAGGAGTTCCAGAAGCTCGCGCAGGAGATCGCGATGCAGGTCGCCGCGATGTCCCCGAAGGACGTCGACGAGCTGCTCGGACAGCCGTACATCCGCGACGGGTCGAAGACGATCAAGGATCTCGTGACCACGCTCGCCGCGTCGGTCGGCGAGAACGTCCAGGTGCGCCGCTTCCAGCGCTTCGCGCTGGGCGAATAGCGCCCGCCTAGACTCCTCGGCGATGGGTGCGAACGCGAAATACAAGCGCGTCCTGTTGAAGATGTCTGGCGAGGCCCTCCTCGGCGATCGCCAGTTCGGTATCTCACCGAAATACGTGCGCTATCTCGCCGGCGAGATCAAGAAGGTGCGCGATCTCGGCGTCGAGATCGCGATCGTCATCGGTGGCGGGAACTTCATGCGCGGCGCGGCTGTCGCCGAGCACGGCATCGAACGCGCGACCGCTGACTACATGGGCATGCTCGCGATGGTCATCAACGCACTCGCCTTGCAGTCGCAGCTCGAATCGCTCGGCGTGCCGACGCGCGTGCAGTCGGCGATCACGATCGCTGAAGTTGCGGAGCCGTACATACGGCGCCGCGCCATCCATCACCTCGAGCGCAAGAACGTGGTCATCTTCGCAGCAGGCACGGGCAATCCGTTCTTCACGTCGGACACCGCGGCGGCGCTGCGCGCCGCCGAGATCGGCGCGGACGTGATCCTCATGGGCAAGAACGCCGTCGACGGGGTCTACGACGCCGACCCGAAGACGACGAAGGGCGCGAAGAAGTTCGAGGAGCTGACGCACCGAGACGTGCTGGAGAAACAGCTCGGCGTCATGGATGCGACCGCCGCGGCTCTCGCCGCGGACCGCAAGACGCCGATCATCGTGTTCGACCTCTCGCAGGCGGACGCGTTGCTTCGTTCTGTCCAGGGCGAGCGCGTCGGCACGCTCGTCCACAGTTAATGGCGCTCGAAGACCTACTCGCGCAGACCGAGGCACGTTTTCGCAAGGCGATCGACGCACTGCGTCACGACATCGCCACGGTCCGCACCGGGCGCGCCGCGCCGTCGCTCGTCGAGAACCTGCAGGTCGAGGCATATGGCACGGACACGCCGCTCATCCAGCTCGCAGCGATCAGCGCGCCGGAGCCGCGGCAGATCGTCATCCAGCCGTGGGACAAGGGCCTCATCAAGTCCATCGAGAAGGCGATCACCGCATCGGATCTTGGCCTCGCGCCGAGCAACGACGGGAACCTCATCCGCCTCAACATCCCCGCGCTCAACGAGGAGCGGCGGCGCGACCTCGTGAAGATCCTCCACAAGAAGGTCGAGGAAGGCCGCGTGGAGATCCGAACGATGCGCCGGCACGCGCATGAGGAGATGAAGACGAAGGAGAAGAGCTCGGGCGTGACCGCCGACGAGGTCAAGCGTGCCGAGGCGCAGCTCCAGAAGCTCACGGACCGCTACATCCTCATGGCCGACGAGATCGGGCAGGGCAAAGAGAAGGAGATCCTGGAGGTTTAGCCTCGACGAATGTCGGGGCCCGTGCCGCGCCACATCGCGATCGTCATGGACGGGAACCGGCGCTGGGCGCGGCAGCGTCACCTCCCCGCGATCGCCGGTCATCGCGCCGGGGTCGAGACGATCCGCCGGACGCTGCGCGCGGCGCGCGAGCGCGGCGTCGAATACCTGACGCTGTATTCGTTCTCCACCGAGAACTGGTCGCGCGAACCCGATGAGGTGAGCGGTCTCATGGCGCTCCTCGAGGAGACGATCCGGCGCGAGACGGCATCGCTCATAAAGGACGACGTGCGCCTTCGCGTGATCGGGCGACTACACGACCTCACGCCCGCGCTACAGAAGGCGATCGCCGGCGCGGTGGATGCGACGTCGGTCTGCAAGCGCGGCGTCATGACGCTCGCGTTCAACTACGGCGGGCGAGCAGAGATCGTCGACGCGGTGCGCGCGATCGTGAAGGATGGCATCGAGCCGGATCAGGTGGACGAGGCCGCGATCGCGTCGCGCCTGTACGCGCCGGATCACCCGGACCCGGACCTGCTCATCCGCACCGGTGGAGAGCTACGTGTGTCCAACTTCCTGCTCTGGGAGGTCGCGTACGCCGAGATGTGGGCGACATCGGTCCTGTGGCCGGACTTCCAGGTGAAAGACCTCGATGACGCGCTGCGTTCGTACGCCGATCGCGAGCGCCGCTTTGGACGTTAGCCGGCCCATGGGCACGGCGGACCTCGAGCGACGCACGATCACCGCGATCGTCTACGCGGTCGTCGTCCTCGCCGCGCTCTTCGCACCCTGGCCCGTCTTCGCGGCGCTCGTTGCCATCCTCGCCCTGCTCGCGTACGTCGAGCTGCGCGGCCTCTTCCGCTACCGCTCCTATCAGCCGTGGACGCTCGGCGTACTGACGACGCTCGCCTTCGTCGGGGCGCACCTCATAGACCGCGGCACCGGTGTAGTTGGCTTGAGCGTGACCGGCCCAGTCATGGTGCTCGTCATCGTCACTGCGTTCGGCGTCCTCACGATCGTGGCCCTGCTCGCGCAGGTGGCTCGGCATGAGCCAACACCCCGCATTCTCGGCGCGGTCTTCACGCTCGCCGGGTCGATCTACATCGGTCTCGGCTTCGGCTTCCTCATCCGGCTCTGGATCGCGAACGGCAGCGCCACGCGCGGTTGGCTCGGCGATCTGCCGGTGTGGCTCCTGCTCGCGCTGGTTCCGACGTGGGTCGGCGACAGCACCGCGTACCTCGTCGGATCGCGCATCGGACGCCGTCGGATCACGCCGACCATCAGCCCGGGCAAGACGTGGGAGGGGACGCTCGCGGGGTTCGCCGCGGCGGGCGTCGTCGCGCTACTGATCGCGGTGTCTGCCGGGATGAAGACCGGACCCGCGCTCCTCGTCGCCGTCCTTGTCGGGCCCGTGGGGTTCGGCGGCGATCTCTTCGAGTCAGGGATCAAACGCGTGGCGGGTGCGAAAGACTCCGGGACGTTATTCCCCGGACATGGTGGCGTCCTCGACCGCATCGATAGCCTCATCTTCGTCGCGCCAGCCGTGGCCCTCGTACTCGCGCTGGCCCGCGGATAAGGAACACGTGGGACGACTGCGGTGAGTGGTCTGGGATGATGGACACGTGGTGACGCGTGTCGCGATACTCGGCGCGACGGGTTCGATCGGTCGTCAGGCGCTCGAGGTCGTCATGGCGCATCCCGATCGCTTGCGCGCGACCGTGCTCGCGTCACGGCGCAACGCCGACGACCTCGCGGTCCTCGCGTCGCGCTTCGGCGCGCGCGCGATCGTCGCGGAGCGGGACGGCGGCGTCAGCGCCCTCGTCGCGGCAGCAACAGCCAAGGATGTCGATTTGGTGCTCGTCGCGACGACCGGAATCGACGGCATCGAGCCGACGCTCGCTGCGCTCGAGGCGGGGAAGTCCGTGGCGCTCGCGAACAAGGAGACGCTTGTCGCAGGTGGACACCTGGTGCGCCGTCACGTCGCCGGCGCGGGGGACCGGCTGCGGCCGGTCGATGGCGAGCACTGCGCGCTGTGGCAGTGCCTGGTCGGCACGCGGCCCGAGGAGGTGAGGCGTGTGCTCATCACGGCGTCGGGCGGGCCGTTCCGCACGCTGCCGCTGGTCGAGCTCGCCGCGGTGACGCCGGACTTGGCCCTGCGCCATCCGACGTGGCGCATGGGGCCGAAGATCACGATCGACTCGGCGACACTCACGAACAAAGGGTTCGAGATCGTCGAGGCGCGCTGGCTCTACGACCTCACCTACGATCGCATCGACGTTGTCATCCACCCCGAATCGATGGTCCACGCCATGGTCGAGCTCGCCGACGGCAGCGTGAAGGCGCAGCTCGCCGAGCCCGACATGCGCCTCTTCATCCAGTACGCGCTCCTCTGGAAGCACGCGCCCGCGCCGACGCGCGCGATCGACTGGACGATGCCGCGCACGCTGCGGTTCGAGCCGGTCGACGCCACGCGGTACCCGTGCCTCGCGACGGTGCTCGAGACGGCGCGGTCCGGCGATCTCTCCGCGATGATCGGCCTCGTCGCCGCGGATGAGGTCGCGGTCGATCGGTTCCTCCGGAAAGAGATCGCGTTCGATGAGATCGCCGTGTACCTGCACCGCGGTGCGACGCTCGGTCGCGCGCACGCCAGGTCCGCCGAGCCGAGCCTGGCCGAGATCCGTCACATCGATGCCGAGGTGCGTGGCGCGCTCCGCGAGGAGCCGGTGCTGCGCTGATGGGCGCGCTCTTCTCCGATCCGCGTAACGTCGTCCTCTTCCTCGTCACGTTCACGCTCATCGTCGCGATCCACGAGCTCGGGCACTACGCCACGGCGCGGCTGCTCGGGATGAAGGTCCTCGAGTTCGCGATCGGCTTCGGCCCGCGGCTCCTCGCTTTCCAGGTGGACGAGATCGACTATTCCGTCCGCGCGATCCCGTTCGGCGGCTACGTGCGCATTCTCGGGCAGGACGACTTCGCGATCCATCAGGAAGGCGAAGGACATCCGCGCGCGTTCACGTCGAAGCCGTGGTGGGTGCAGGCGATCGTGCTCGTCTCCGGTGTCGCGATGAACGTCGTGCTCGCGCTCGCCGCGCTCACGATCGCGTTCGCGTCCGGCACGACGGGTCCGACGGGCGACGTCCAGATCGCCGAGGTGATGCCGAACTCGCCCGCCGCGCTCGCGGGACTCATGAAGGGCGATGTCGTGCGGCAGATCGACGACCGCACGGTCACGCGGTCCAGTGACCTCGTGAATTACGTACGGCAGCAGGCGCGCGCGGAAAAGGAGGTCACGCTGGAGGTCGAGC
>VBJD01000038.1 GCA_005887995.1 Chloroflexota bacterium | reverse complement strand
CATCGACCCTGGCTCGCCGGAGTCGCACGACGCGAAGGTGTTCGTCGTGACGGCGAACGACGCGGTGAAGGTCGTCGACGTGTCGCCTGGGACCGTCTCGGTGCGCCTCGAGCGCATCACCTCGCGGACGGTCGCGGTGCAGGTGAAGTTCGCGAACTCTCCGCCTCAGGGCCTGCAGCCGGCGACCGGCTCGATCTCACCGACCGAGGTGAAGATCACCGGACCGGAGTCCAGCGTCGCGCTCGTTGCGGCGGTGTTCGCGACCGTTCGATTCGGAGACGTGACGACCGATCTGACGCAGAGCGCTCCGCCTGTCCCCGTCGACGCGAACGGACTACCGATCGATGGCTTGCAGGTCGAACCCGGTGTCGTCGTCATCAGCGTTCCACTGCTGCCGACGGCGACGACGCGGACGCTGCCGGTGCTCTGGAACGTTCGCGGCAATGTCGCAACGGGGTATTGGATCTCTCGTGTCACGACCGATCCCGTCGCGGTGACGGTGCGCGGCGAGCAGAGCGTGCTCGCGGCGATGGAGCGCGTCGAGACGGCGGCCGTCGACGTCAGCGGCCTCACGCAGACGCGCATCGCGCGCGTGCCGCTCCTCCTCCCCGATGGGGTCAGCATGCTGGAGCCCGTCGACGCGACGGTGACGGTCACGGTCGTCCCGCTCGCGGGCACGCGTCCATTCACGATCGCGGTCCAGGTGCAGAACCTCGCCGCCGGCCTCGACGCCACGACCGACCCGTCGACCGTGGCGATCGTGGTCGCCGGACCGGCCCCGACGCTGGCGGCGCTGGCGGTCGACCAGTTCGCCGCGACCGTGGACGCGACCGGTCGCGGGGCCGGCTCGTCGCCGGCTGACGTCGCCCTGCGGCTGCCCCAGCTCGTCACCCTGCAGAGCGTGACTCCGGCACGGGTGACGCTCACCATTAAAGGAAGATGACCCACAGACGGGCGCGATGAGCCGCCTTTTCGGCACCGACGGCGTCCGCGGCGTCGCCAACAAGGAGCTCACGCCTGAGCTTGCCCTGCGGCTGGGTCGCGCCGCCGGCCACGCCCTGGGCGGCCGCGGCCACTCCGTCATCATCGGTCGCGACACCCGCCGGAGCGGCCGGATGCTCGAGGGGGCGCTCGCCGCGGGCCTCTGCTCCGTCGGCATCGACGTACGCCTCGTGGGTCACATCCCGACGCCCGGGCTGGCCTACCTGACGGCGAAGAAGGAGTTCTTCGCCGGCGCGGTCATCAGCGCTTCGCACAACCCGGCGCCCGACAACGGGATCAAGTTCTTCGACCACAGCGGCCAGAAGCTCGCGGACGAGATCGAGGACGAGATCGAGCGCCTCATGACCGGTCCCGATTCGATGCCTCGCCCGACGGAGTCTGGCATCGGTCTTGTCGGTGACTCCCGGGGTCTGGTGAAGGAGTACGAAGCCTTCCTCGGGTCGGTCGCACCGCCGCTCTCCGGCGTGCGTGTCGCGCTCGACTGTGCGAACGGCTCGACGTACCGCGTCGCGCCGTCCGTGTTCGCGCGCGCCGGCGCCGAGGTGCTCGCGCTCTTCGATCAGCCCGACGGGAAGAACATCAACGAGGGCTGCGGCGCGACCGCGCCGCAGGCGCTGGCGCGCGCGGTGGTGGACAAGAAGGCGGACATCGGCTTCGCCTTCGACGGCGACGGCGATCGCGTCATCACCGTCGACGCGACCGGCCGCGTCCATGATGGCGACGTCGTGCTCGCGCTCGCCGCGCGCCACTTCGCGCGACACAACAAGCTGAACCCGCCGGTCGTGGTCGGCACGGTGATGTCGAACGGTGCGCTCGAGGCGCTCCTTGGGAGCGCGGGGATCGAGCTCCGTCGCGCGAAGGTGGGGGACCGCTACGTCTGGGAGGAGATGACGAGGACCGGCGCGCAGTTCGGCGGCGAGCCGTCGGGCCACGTCATCTTCCGCGAGCATCACACCACCGGCGACGGCATCTTCACCGCGCTCGAGGTCCTCTCGCTCGTGCACGCCGAGGGCCAGCCGCTGCACAAGCTCGCGGCGGATCTCGTGCCATGGCCGCAGGTGACGCGCAACGTTCGCGCCGCGCGACGCGGCGAGTGGGAATCGAGCGCGGCGCTCACCGACGCGCTACGCGAGGCGCAGGCGCAGCTCGGCGCCGCGGGTCGCGTCGTCGTTCGCGCGTCGGGGACCGAGCCGGTGCTGCGGATCATGGTCGAGGCGCGGGACGCGCAGGTCGCTGCGAACACCGCGCAGCGTCTCGAGGACATCGCGCTGCGGGAGCTCGCATGAGGGGCGAGGAGTTCGTCTGATGTGCGGGATCGTCGGCTACGTCGGTCCGCGCACGGCGCTTCCACTGCTGATGGCCGGACTCAGACGCCTCGAGTACCGCGGCTACGACTCGGCGGGTGTCGCTCTTCAGAAGAACGGACATCTCGACGTCATGCGCGCGGAAGGAAAGCTCGATAACCTCGCCGCGGTCGTCGCGACGCACCCGTCGGATGGCAAGACCGGCATCGGGCATACGCGTTGGGCGACGCACGGCCGCCCGACAGAGCAGAACGCGCATCCGCACGTCGACTGCACGTCCGCGACCGCGGTCATCCACAACGGGATCATCGAGAACTTCCAGGAGCTGAAGGCGCCGCTCGTCGCGGCCGGGCACAAGTTCTCGTCGGAGACAGACACCGAGGTCGTCGTGCATCTTCTCGAGGACGAGCTCAAGACCGGCAAGTCGCTCGAGGACGCCGCACTCGCGGTCCTCCCGCGGCTCGATGGCGCGGCCGCGCTCGTGTTCATCTCCACCACGCACCCCGGCACGATCGTCGCGGCGCGCATCAGCAACGCGGGTGGTGTCATCGTCGGGCACGGGAAGGCCGAGAACTTCGTCGCATCTGACATGACCGCGCTCCTCGAGCACACGCGGGACATGTCCTTCCTCGAGCCCGGCGACCTGGCGGTCGTGACCCAGAAAGACGTGCGCTTCCGACGCATTGAGGACGGCGCGACGGTGGAGCGCGCCCCCAAGAAGATCGAGCTCGATCCGGTCGGCGCGGCGAAGTCAGGTTACAAGCACTTCATGGCCAAGGAGATCGCCGAGCAGCCGCGCGCGATCTCTGACACCCTCCTCGGCCGCGTCGATCGCACCTCCGGCCGCGTCGTTTTCGACGCGGACGTGAAGATGACGGACGACTTCGTGAAGGCGCTGCCGCGCATCACGTTCGTCGCCTGTGGCACCGCGCTGCACGCGTCGCTCGTGGGCAAGTACCTCATCGAACGCCTCGCGAAGGTCCCATGCGACGTCGAGATCGCGTCCGAGTACCGCTACCGCGACCCGGTCGTGTCGAAGGGACAGCTCACGATCGCGGTCACGCAGTCGGGCGAGACCGCCGACACGCTCGCGGCGATGAACGCATCGAGGGAGCGCGGAGCGCGGCTCCTCACGTTCTGCAACGTCATGGGCAGCGAGGCCACGCGCATCTCGGACGACGTCATCTATCTGCACACCGGACCGGAGATCAGCGTCGCGTCGACGAAGGCGTACACCGCGATGCTCGTCGACCTGTTCCTCTTCGCGGTGTATCTCGCACAGCGCCGCGGCACGATCGCGGCAAACGTCGCCGCACAGCTGCTCGCCGAGGCGTTCCACCTGCCCACGCTCATCGACGCGGTGCTGCGCGAGGAAGGGAAGATCCGTGCGCTCGCGTACCGTTACACCACTGCTCCGAATTTCCTGCACCTCGGCCGCGGCGTGAACTACCCGACGGCGCTCGAGGGCGCGCTCAAGCTCAAGGAGCTCTCGTACATCCACGCGGAGGGCACCGCCGCCGGCGAGATGAAGCACGGCACGAACGCGCTCATTGACAAGACGCTGCCGGTCGTCGCGATCGCGTTGAAAGACTCCGTGTACAAGAAGATGCTCTCGAACATCCAGGAGGTCCGCGCGCGCGCCGGCATCGTCATCGCGCTCGCGACCGATGGCGACACCGAGATCGAGCAGCACGCGGACGAGATCATCCGCGTGCCCGCCGTGCACGAGCTGCTCTCGCCGGTGCTGGCGGTCCTGCCGCTGCAGCTCCTCGCGTACCACATCGCCGACAAGCGCGGGAACGACGTAGACCAGCCGCGCAACCTCGCGAAGGCCGTCACGGTCGAGTGAACCCGAGCGAGATCGGCATCGACATCATCGAGACGCACCGTATCAAAGGAGTCCTCGAGCGGCACGACATGCGCTTTCTCGGGCGCGTGTACACAGAATGGGAACAGCGCTATTGCCGGCGCAACATCCTCCACCTCGCCGGGCGGTGGGCGGCGAAAGAGGCGGTGTCCAAGGTGCTCGGCCTCGGCGTGCGCGGTGTCGGCTGGAAGGAGATCGAGATCAAGCGCACGCCGATGGGTCAGCCCACGGTCACGCTCCACGGACGCGCCGAGCAGCGCGCCCGCGCGCTCGGCCTTCGCGAGCCGCTGTCGGTCAGCATCTCGCACATCCGCGACCTCGCCGTCGCGGTCGCCGTAGGTCTGCGCTGACGGAGCCCATCCCGCTCGACGCGAGCGTCGTGCGGTCCGTCCTGCGACCGCTTCCATCCGACGCGAGCAAAGAGGTGCGGGGACGTGTGCTCGTCGTCGGCGGGTCGCATCGCTACCCGGGCGCCATCCTCCTCGCTGGTCGCGCGGCCGCGCGCTCGGGCGCGGGTGTCGTCACCATCGCCGCCGGCCGCTCCATCGTCGAGATGGTCGCCGGCCAGGATCCGAACCTCACGTTCTTCCCGCTCGCCGAGGTGCAGCCGGGCCTCATCGCGACCGGCGCGGCTGCGCAGCTGTCGACCCTGCTCTCGGACAAGATCCGCGCGCTGCTCGTCGGGCCGGGGCTCGCGCACGCCGCGGGCACGGACGAGTTCGTCGTCGCGGTGCTCCGGAACGCGAAGGGCGCCACGACGGTGGTCGACGCCGACGGGCTCAATGCGCTCGCGCGCACCGAGGACTGGCCGTCGGTGCTCCCACCCCGCACGATCCTCACGCCACACGACGGCGAGGCCGCGCGCCTATCCGGCCGCGTCGTGCCGAAGGACACGGCGCGCGTCGCGTTCGCCGAGCGCCAGGCGGCGCAGTGGAATGTGACACTCGTGCTGAAGGGGGCGGTCACGGTCGTTACCGACGGCAAGCGCACCTACGTGCACGATGCGCCGAACCCGACGCTCAGTATCGGCGGCTCGGGGGACGCACTCGGCGGTGCCGTCGCGGCGTTCGCGGCGCGCGGCCTGGCGCCGCTCGCCGCCGCTGCGGCGGCGGTGTGGGTGCACGGGCGCGCGGGCGCGCTGCTCGCGGCGGAGATCGGCGAGTCGGGCGCGCTCGCGACGGACATCGTCGACGCCTTGCCCCGCGCGCTCCGCCAGATCCTCACCAGCCCGGGCGAGCGGCCGACGATCGCGCGTGCGCGTTCGTCGGCGACCCCCCAGCGGCTGCGCGTGGTGCGCTCGCCGCGACGTGCGGCGCGGCGTCCGCGATGAGCCTGCGCGCGCCGATCCGCTCGACCGTCGCCGACGTCGATCTCGACGCGATCGCGTCGAACTTCGCGTCGCTGCGTGCGCGCGCGACGAACGATGTCATCGCGGTCGTGAAGGCGGACGCGTACGGGCACGGTGCAGAAGCGGTGGGCCACACCCTTGTCGAGGCCGGCGCGGCGATGCTCGCGGTCGTCACCGTCGAGGAGGCGCTCGTGCTCCGCGCTGCCGGCATCCGCGCGCCGATCCTGGTCTTCCTCGGCGCGACCGACCGCGCCGAGGCCGAGGCCGCGATCGCTGCGGATCTCGTCCTCGTCGTGTGGGACACGGAGGCTGCGAAGCAGCTCGGCGACGTCGCCGCGTCCGCCGGTCGTACCGCGGTGGTCCACTTCAAGGTAGATACAGGTATGACCCGCCTGGGCGCGCCGCTTGAGGATGCTCCGCGGCGCTTCGCCGCGATCCGCGACCTGCCGACCGTGCGGGTCGAAGGGCTCATGACGCACCTCGCGACCGCGGACGAGCGCGATCTAGCGACGGCACGCGAGCAGCTGCAGCGTTTCGCGCAGGTGCTCGGCGCGATCGGCGAACCGCCGCGCTACGTGCACGCGCAGAACAGCGCAGGCGTCGCCGCCTTCGGCCTTTTGCCCGGCATCAACGCCACGCGACCGGGCGTATCGCTTTACGGCCTGCACACCGCCCCGCATCTGGTCGGCGCGCTCGCGCTCCGGCCGGCGCTCGAGTGGCGCTCGCGCGTGCGCCGCGTCGCCGACGTCAAGAGGGGCACCGGCGTGTCGTACGGGCACGAATACCGGATGCCACGCGACGGTCGGATCGCGACTGTGCCGGTCGGCTACGGTGACGGGCTCGCGCGCTCGCTCGGCGAGAGCGGCAAGCTCGTGGTCGGCGGTCGCGCGCTGCCGGTCGCGGGACGGATCTGCATGGATCAGGTCATGGTCGACGTCACCGATGTCCCCGAGGTGCGCGAGGGCGACGAGGTCGTGATCATCGGCGCGCAGGGTGGCGCGCGGCAGAGCGCAGACGACCTCGCGCGCGCGCTGGGCACGCTCAACTACGAGATCGTGACCTCGATCAGCCGACGCGTACCGCGCCGCTATCACCAGGGTGGGCGGGTCGTCGCAACGCGGACCCTCGCCGACGGGTACGTCCGTTCGTGAGGCGGTCGCTCGCGATCCTCTTCGCCCTCGCGGTGGCGTGCACGCCGCCGACCACCGCGCCGTCGGCCTCACCGAGTGCGTCGGCGAGCGCCTCGACGACGCTCACGCCGGTCGGCAGCGGCACCGCGACGCTGCCCGACATGACGCAGGCACTGCTGAACAAGCCGCTCCCGGTCGCCGATGTGTTCGCGCTCACCCGAGCGATGCGCGGCCGAGATGGCCAGCCGGCGAAGGAGTTCACGCCCGTCCGCACGACGCCGCCGGTCGAGGACGTGGGGACGTCGAAGCCGTTCTGGACGTACGACTTCGCGGCGAAGAAGAACCTCCGGATCACCGCGACGCTCCGCGTGATGACCGAGCACGCGAAGTGGTGGGTCCAAGACGACATCACCGTCGACCTCACGCAGCTGAGGCAGAACGCTACGTTCTTCGAGTCGAACATCTACCCGACCAACCGGCGGCTGTACGGCTCGGAGTGGTCGCCGGGCGTCGATGGCGATCCGCGGATCGACATCATGATGGCGCGCATCCCCGGCGCCGCGGCGGGTTACTTCAGCTCGACCGACGAGCTACCGCTGTGGGTGAACGAGTTCAGCGCCGAACGCGAGATGGTGTACGTCAACTCGCAAGCGGCGCGCGCCGGATCCGCGTATCTGAACTCCGTCGTCGCGCACGAGTTCTGCCACATGATCCAGTTCGGCCATCACAAGAGGTCATCGGTATGGTTCAACGAGGGTCAGGCGCAGCTCTGCGAGCAGGCCAACGGCTTCGGGCAGCCGCACGCGCAGACCTTCCTTCAGCTGCCGGACACGCAGCTCAATGACTGGCCCGAGCTCGAGCAGTCACAACCGCACTACGGGGAGGCGCACCTCTTCCTCGACTTCCTGCGTCAGCAGGCCGGCGGCGACGCGCTGATCAACGCGTTCATCGACAAGGGCATCGACACACCCGCCGATATGGATGCGGTGCTGAAGGAGCGCGGCCAGAAGAGCCTCGACGAGCTGTACGCGGACTTCGTCGCGGCGAACGCGTTCCTCGGGACGCCCTCCGTCGATAAGGCGTCGACCTACCCGAGCGGCGCGGTCGCGCGCGTCGCTGCGACCGCGACCGACCAGGATCGCGTGTCGCTCGGCGGCAAGCTCGCGAGCACGGTGCATTCGTACGCGGCTCGATACGTCGAGCTGCCGCGCGCCCTCGCGACCGTGAAGTTCAGCGGCACGCTGCGCAGCAAGGTCGTGCCGACCGATCCGCACTCCGGCACCGCGATGTGGTGGTCCGATCGCGCCGACGGTCTCGACAGCCGGCTCACGCGCACGGTCGACATGTCGAAGGCGACGAGCACGAAGCTCACGTTCTGGACGTGGTACGAGGTCGAGACGGACTACGACTATGGGTACGTCGCGGTTTCGGCGGACGGCGGCACGCGCTGGACGACGCTTCCCGCGTCCGCGACGACGAAGGAGGATCCCAACGGCCAGAACCTCGGCAACGGCTTCACCGGGACATCCGGCGGCGCTAAGCCGATGTGGATCAAGCAGGAGGTCGATCTCTCCGCGTACGCGGGCAAGCAGATCCTGCTGCGCTTCGAGTACGTGACCGACGGCGCCCTCTCGCTCCATGGCTTCGCCGTCGACGACATCGAGC
This sequence comes from Chloroflexota bacterium, assembly GCA_005887995.1. Classification (GTDB taxonomy): domain Bacteria; phylum Chloroflexota; class Limnocylindria; order P2-11E; family P2-11E; genus CF-39. The sequence goes on along the minus strand of VBJD01000038.1, from coordinate 9,830 downwards.
TGCCCGGCGTCTTCAGCGACGACGCGGAGAAGGATTCCGACTGGCAGGCTGAGGGATTCGTGCGCTCGACGAACTACGTCGCCCAGAAGTTCATCGTGCAGCTGCTGCGTTTCACCGCTGCCGGCGCGACGTTCGAGCGCAAGGTCGTCGACGGTACGACGCAGCTCGACATCGACACCTCCGGCGATCGGAAGCCGCCGCTGCTCGCCGTCACCGCCATCGCGGTGCGGACGACCCAGCCCGCGGCGTTCGAGGTGAGCGTCGAGCGTCGATGACGCACAGCCACGAACCGCAGGTGAAGCCGATCAAGTACGGCGTCGTGCCGGCCGGCGGCCTCGGCACGCGCTTCCTCCCGATCACGCGCACCGTCCCGAAGGAGCTGCTGCCGATCGTCGACACGGCGGTGATCGAGCTCGTGGTGAGCGAGCTCGCGGCATCGGGTGTCGAGCGTGTCGTCATCGTCGTCGGGCCGGGGAAGGAGAGCATCGAGTCCTACTTCCGACCGAACCCCAAGATCGAGCGGCGCCTCCAGATCGAGTTCCGCAAGGACGAGCTCGAGCTGCTGCACCGGCCCGAGAAGCTCGCCCAGGTGAGGACGGTCGTCCAGAAGGAGCAGAAGGGCAATGGGCACGCCGTGCTCATGGCGCGCCCACTCGTTGGCGCGGAGCCGTTCGCGATGATCTGGGGCGACGACATCGTCCTCGCGAAGGAGCCGGCGGTCGCGCAGCTCATGCGTGCCCGCGAGCGCCTCGGCGGCGGGAGCGTCGTCGGATGCGTGCGCGTCGACACGAAGGACACCTCGCGCTACGGGATGGTCGCGGGGACGAAGGTCGACGCGGACGCGATGCGGGTCATCGCGATCGTCGAGAAGCCGAAGCCGGACCAGGCGCCGAGCGACCTCGCGGCCGTCCACGGCTACCTGCTCGAGCCGGAGATCTTCGACGTCCTGGCGAGCGCGAAGCCGGGGGTGGGCGGCGAGATCTGGCTGACCGACGCGGTCAGCGCCCTCGCGCGCCAGGGCGGGACCGTCTGGGCGGTCGAACTCGAGGGGCAGCGCTACGACGCCGGTGACAAAGTCGGGTACGTGAATGCGTTCCTCGACGCGGCCCTCGGGCGTGCGGATACGGCCGAAGCGGCCCGACAACACCTCAAGTCCCTGGGGTGGACCCCACCTGACCACTAACCGTACAGTCGAGCCCTCCTAAACGGGTTGGACGGCCCGAGGCGCCCTCCGATAGCATCGAAAGCGTTCCCCCTCTGTACACCCGCTGTGGTGGGTTGCTGTCCAGGTGGGATCGGGGGAACGGGAGGAAGGGACTGAAGGGCTTCCACTCGACCGGACTGCTTCGCGTCGCGCAGCTCCTGCTCGTTACGTTCCTCGCGTTCGGCGCGGGGTGGCAGGCCGCCCTCGTCGCCGGCGCGTCGCTGCGCATGGGCGATGTCACCGCGCTATCACGCGCTGAGGGTGAGGCTCGCGGCTTGGCGCGGAGCGCCGCGACCGATAACGCGGCGAGTCGGATGGGCGCCTCCGGCCGGAGCCTCGTCCTCGCGAGCGGCGTACCCGTCAGCGTCGTAGACGGTGGCGCGAGCCGAGCACTCCGCGTGGCCCGCGGCTCCACGGCGGCGGAGGTCCTGGAGGCGGCCGGCCTGACCCTCGGGGCGCTCGACCGGCTGGAAACGTCGGTCGACGGGACGGTCGACGCTGGCGACGTCGTCCGGGTCGTACGAGTCTCCGAATCGGTGGCCGTCGTCCGCGAGCCGATCGCCTTCGCCGTGACGACGATGCCCGACCCGACGCTCGTCCGGGGCAAGGCCGTCGTCGTGACGGCCGGCGTCCCCGGGCTCGCCGAGAACACCTACCGCGTCCGCACCGCCGACGGCGCCGTCGAGGAGCGCCTGCTCGTCGCGAGCACCCAGCTCCAGGCGCCCGTGGCGGAGGTGCGCCGCGTCGGCACGCAGGCGCCGCCCGTGCCGGGCGACATCGCGTCGATCATCCGCAGCGCCGCCGCGAACTGGGGCGCCGATCCCGATCAGCTTCTTCGCGTCGCGTGGTGCGAGAGCCGCTACAACCCGAGCGCGTACAACCCCTCGAGCGGCGCATCCGGCCTCTTCCAGTTCCTCGCGTCGACCTGGGCCGCCAACAGCGTGCGCGCTGGATATGCGGGCGCGAGCCCGTTCGATGCGGTCGCGAACGCGAACACCGCGGCCTACATGTTCGCGAACGGGCAAGCGCGGCAGTGGTCGTGCCGCTAGCTGCCCTCTCGTGGCGTGTCCCGTCGCGTCGCCGATGTGCAGGTCGGCCAGCGCGAGCTCTCCGGTGAAGTCGAAGACGCTGGGCAACATGCGGATCCGTGAGCGCGGCTCGGACGCAGCGAAGACCAAGGCGACGCGGAGGTCTGAGCGCCGCTCCGTCTAGTCTCGCGGGCTGTGGACGACATCGCCGATCCGCGATCACTTGACGCCGCGCTGCGCCGCCACGGCGCGCGCGCCGCGAAGAGCCTCGGGCAGCACTTCCTCGTGGACCGCGGTGTGCTCGCGTCGATCGTCGACGCAGCGGAGCTGTCGGCGAATGACGACGTGCTCGAGATCGGGCCGGGCCCCGGCGTCCTCACCGCGGCGCTCGCCGATCATTCGCGATCGGTCACGACGATCGAGATCGACGAGCGGATGATCGCCATGCTGCGCGAGACTCTCGGCGAGCGCGACAACGTTCGGATCGTCCGCGCGGATGCGCTCGCGGTCGATCTCTATGTCCAGGCCGAGCGACGGCCGACGCGCATCGTCGCGAACCTGCCGTACCAGATCACCACGCCGCTCCTCGAGCGCTTCATCGGCGACGCGCGCCGGCCGCCGCTCGTGGTTGTGCTGGTGCAGGAGGAGGTCGCGCGGCGCATCGTCGCGACCGCGGCGAACGAGCGTGCGCCACGCGAGCGTGGCTACCTGTCGGTGTTCGTCGAATCATTCGCCGAGGCGCGGATCGTCCGCCGAGTGCCGCCGCGCGCGTTCCGGCCACCACCGCGCGTGTCGTCGGCCGTCGTCGCGCTGCGCACGCGCGAGCGGCCCGCGTTCGCGCCGCTCGACGAGCGCGCGTTCCTGCGCTTCGTCAGCGACGTCTTCCGTCATCGGCGCAAGCAGCTGCGTTCCGCGCTCGGTCACGAGGCGGGCATCGACCGCGAACGTGCCGAGCGCGCGCTGCAGGAGACCGGCATCGACCCGCGCCGCCGAGCGGAGGAGCTCTCCGTCGCGCAGTGGGTCGCGCTGGCGACCGCGCTCGGCGTGCCGCGCGAATAGTGGGTCGTTCCGTGCGCGTCGCCGCGAAGGCGAAGCTGAATCTCGCGCTCGCCGTCGTCGGCAAGCGCGACGACGGCTATCACGAGCTGCGAAGCGTGTTCGTCACGCTCGACCTCGCCGATGACGTGCGCGTCGCGCCGCACAAACGCCTGGAGGTTCGAAACACGTTGCCCCTCGACGGCGAGGATCTCGCAGCGCGTGCGGTGACCGCGCTCGCCCGCGCGACGGGGCGCGAGCCATTCGCGTTCGTCAGCATCCGCAAGCGCATCCCCCTCGCTGCGGGCATGGGTGGCGGATCGAGCGACGCCGCGGCGACGCTGCACGGTCTCGCGCAGCTCTGGCGGGTCGACGCCGATCTGATGCGGATCGGTGCGGAACTCGGCTCGGATGTGCCGTTTTTCGCGTCCGGAGCGCGCGCCGCTTTCGTTTCCGGTCGGGGCGAACTGGTCCGCGCGCTCGCGCCTCCGCGCGACCCCATTGACGTCGTCGTGTTGCGGCCGCCGTTGCGCCTGCCGACCGCGGAGGTGTTCGGCTCGTTCACGATGAGCGATCGCGTCGCGGCGTCGCGCGTCGAGCAGCTGGTGAGCGCGTTCGAACAAGGACGCGTCACGCCGGACGTCATTCGCACGTACGCGGCGAACGATCTCCTCGCCGCAGCGGAGCGGCAATGCGAAGCGATCACGACGTGGCGAACCGCGGCCGCCGCGCGCGGCATCCCGCTGTTCCTGACCGGAAGCGGGCCGACGCTATTCGCGGTGGCGGACGACCGAGGGGACGCGGTGCGTGTGGGACGCATCCTCACGCGCGCGGGAATGCGCGCGCATCCGCACAAGATCTGCGTTTGACCTGTTGTATCGCGCGCGAATCAGCGGGCGACCGAGGGCTGTCCCCTTACGGTTGACGCATGGACGAGAAGCGCGGAGACATGACCGTTCGACAGGCCGGCGCAAAGGGCGGCACGTCGACGGCAGGCAAGCACGGCGCGGGGTTCTATCGCGAGATCGGAAAGCGCGGTGGCCAAGCCCGCAAGGGTCAACTCGGACCCGAGGGATACGCACGGCTCGGACGCAAGGGCGGTGAAGCTCGGAAGACCCAGCTGGGGTCGAAGGGCTACGCGGAGCTCGGGCGCCGTGGTGGCGAGGCGCGCAAGTCGCAGCTTGGCAGTGAGGGCTACGCGCAGCTCGGTCGCAAAGGCGGTCGGCGCGTCGCGGAGCTCATTCGTCGCGGCAAGCTGCCGCAGAACGGGGACCGCTAGGCAAGCGAGCACACCACCTATCCTTTGGCCATGTCCCTCTGGGGCGTGGCCAAGTGGTAAGGCAGGGGACTTTGGATCCCCGATCCCAGGTTCGAATCCTGGCGCCCCAACCCGCACGTCCCGCTAGATGAGTAGATCGCCGCTGGGCATCGTGCTCGCGGCGGGGTTGGGCACGCGGATGCGATCCCAGACCCCGAAGGTGATGCACAGCGCCGCGGGCCGCCCGCTGCTCGCGTGGATCCTCGGCACGCTCGCCGAGGTCGGTGCGCGTCCCGTCGTCGTGCTCTCGAGGGAGAGCGAGCCCGCGCGCGCCCTGCTGAACGGTGAGGCGACCTTCGCGATGCAAGACCCACCGCGCGGCACCGGTGACGCAGTGCGAGTCGCGTTGGAGTCCGTGAAGGACGCGCGCGGCGAGGCGCTCATCGTCTACGGCGACACACCGCTCGTGCGTGCGGAGACGCTGCGAGCGCTCATCGCGCTGCGCGCGGAGCGCTCGGCGGTGCTCGCGATCCTCAGCGGCGAGGTCGGCGCGGACAACGCGTACGGCCGCATCGTGCGGAACGCGTCCGGCGACGTCGCGCGCATCGTGGAGGCGCGTCTCGCGACGACGACGGAGAAAGCGCTGGCGGAGTCGAACCTCGGCGCGTACGCCGCCGATCTCGAGTGGTTGCGCGGCGCCGTCACGCGGCTGCGCGCGAACGAGACAGGCGAGATCTTCCTCACAGACCTCGTCGCGCTCGCCGTCGGCGACGGCAGGCGCGTCGCCGCGCATCTTGTGGCGGATCCCCAGGAGGGCCGCGGAGTGAACACGCGGGTCGAGCTCGCGACGGCCGAGCAGGCGCTCTATCAGCGCATCCGCGAGCGCCACATGCTCGCCGGCGTGACCTTCCACGATCCCGCGTCGTCGTTCGTCGGCGCTGACGTCGAGCTCGCGCCGGACGTCGTGATCGAGCGCGGCTCGCTGCTGGAGGGCAAGACGCGGGTCGGCTCGGGCACGCGGATCGGTCCGTACTCCGTCCTGCGCGACACCACCGTCGGTGAGAACTGCAAGGCCGAGATGTCGGTGCTGGAGGGCGCGACGCTCGAGGACGACTGCCGCATTGGTCCGTTCGGTCATCTGCGGCCGGGCGCGTACCTCGAGCGCGGCGTCGAGATGGGGAACTACGGCGAGGTGAAGGCCGCGCGCCTCGGCGCGGGCACCAAGATGCACCACTTCGGGTACGTTGGCGATGCGAGCGTCGGCAAGCGCGTCAACATCGGCGCCGGCACGATCACGATGAACTACACCGCGAAGCGCACGAAGGAGCGGACGGAGATCGGCGACGACGCATTCATCGGATCCGACTCGCTCCTGCGCGCGCCCGTCCGCGTCGGAAACCGCTCGATCACCGGCGGCGGCTCGGTCGTGACGAAGGACGTGCCCGACGACACCGTCGCCGTCGGCGTCCCCGCGCGCGCGATCAAGAAGAACCAGCCAAAGCAGAAGGCCTGATGGACGCCACCGCCGTCGTACTCCTGCTCATCGAGCTCGTGCTCGTCGGGTTGCTCGCGATCCTGTCGGCGAGCGAGGCGGCGATCCACACCGTGCGCCGGCCCGAGGCGCTCGAGGAGCTCATCGCCCGCGGCGGGCGCGCGGGCACCATCAGCCGCCGCCGAGCGACGTACCTCGCCTCGATCCAGGTGGGCGAGTTCCTCATCGTCTTCACCTACGCGGGCATCGCGGCGGCGTTCATCGCGCCGCGTCTCTCGGCGCTCGTGAGCTTCGTGGTGGGCGCGCCGACGATCTTCAGCGACGTCACCGCGGTGATCATCACCGTCGCCGTCCTCTCGCTGTTCGCCGTGCTCGTCGGCCTGTTCATCCCCCGCGCGATCGCCGCGCGCCATCCGCAGGGCGCGCTGTTCCTGCTCGCGTGGCCGCTCGAGATCCTCTGTCTCGTCATGCGGCCGCTCGTGCAGGTGCTCTTCCTGCTGACCCAGATCGCGACGAAACCGTTCGGCGGTATCGCGCAGGCGGGCGCGATGGTCACCGAGGAAGAGATCCGCGCGCTCGTCGAGACCGGTCAGGCGCAGGGAGTACTCGAACCGACGGAGCGCGAGATGATCTCATCGATCTTCGAGCTTGGCGAGAAGGACGTGCGCGAGGTCATGGTCCCGCGCACCGACATCGTCGCGCTCGAGGTGAACACGCCGTCCGCGGAGGTGCTCGAGGAGATCCAGCACAACGGCCATTCACGGCTGCCTATTTACGAAGGCTCGCTCGATCAGATCGTCGGCATGGTCTACGTGAAGGATCTGTTCCAGCGCCTCGCGCGCGGCGAACGGAACTTCGACGTCCGACAGTTCGTCCGCCCGGTGCTGTTCGTCCCGGAGACGAAGAAAGCCGACGAGCTCCTGCGCGAGATGCAGCGCGACAAGGTCCACCTCGCCGTCGTCGTCGACGAGTACGGCGGCACAGCGGGGATCGTGACGCTCGAGGACCTCGTCGAGGAGATCGTCGGCGAGATCCGCGACGAATACGATGCGGAGCAGTCGCTCGTGCTGCCCGTCTCCGAGAGCGAGGCGGTGATGGACGCGCGCATCCCGTTCGAGGAGGTGCGCGAGACGTTCGACATCGACGTCGAGCCGAGCGAGGACTACGAGACGCTCGGCGGGTTCATCACGAACCACCTCGGGCACTTCCCGCGCGCGGGCGAATCCATCGACGTCGCGGGCGTGCGCTTCACCGTGGAGAGCGTCGAGGGAAAGCGCATCCGTCGGGTGCGCGTGACGCGGCTGCAGCGAACGCCTGAGCCGGCATGAGCCTGGGCCCGGGCGACGAAGACCTCATCAAGGTCGCTGCACTGCAGCGCCAGCGCGCCCACGCGCCCTACTCGAAATACAGGGTCGGCGCGGCGATCCGCACGAAGCGCAACAAGGTGCACGCCGGTGCGAATGTCGAGAACGCGTCGTACGGCCTCACCGTCTGCGCGGAGCGGACCGCGGCGTTCGCGGCCGTGAACGCCGGCGACAAGGAGTTCGACGCGATCGCGATTGTCATCGACGACGACCGGCTTCCGACGCCGTGCGGCGCGTGCCGTCAGGTCCTCGCCGAATTCTCACCCACGATGCGCGTGATACTTGCGACAACGGGCGGCCTCCGAAAGGCGACGACACTTCGCGAGCTGTTGCCCGATCCATTCTTGCCGGAGAACCTCACCTAACACGGCGCAACATCAGAGGGGGAGAAGCGCATGCCGTACGCGGACGTGAATGGCCTGCACATGTACTACGAGACCGAGGGCAGTGGCCGCCCGCTCGTCTTGATCCACGGCGGTCTCATGTCGGCCAGCATGTTCGGTCCCATGCGGACGGAGCTCGCGAAGGCGCGTAAGGTGATCGCGGTCGATCTCCAGGGCCACGGCCGCACCGCGGACATCGATCGGCCACTTCACCCCAAGGCGATGGCCGGCGACATCGTCGCGCTGATCGAGCAGCAGAAGCTCGGCAGAGTGGATCTCATGGGCAACTCGCTCGGAGCCGGTGTCGCGCTGTGGGTCGCGATCCTGCGGCCGGATCTCGTGCGCAAGGTCGTCGCATGCTCGACGGTCCTTCGTCGCGACGCGTTCTACCCGGACATTCTGGCGCAGCAGGGACAGGTGAATGCGAACGCGGCGGAGATGATGAAGCAGACGCCGATGTATCGGGAATACGCGAAGGTCGCGCCGCGTGTCGAGGACTTCCCGCGCCTGCTCGAGAAGATCGGCGCGATGATGGCGGAGCCGATGGACGCGACGAAGGACGTCGCGACCATCAAGCTGCCGGTCATGGTCGTGCAGGGCGACTCGGATATCGTGCCGCCATCACACGCGGTCGAGATCTTCGGTCTCCTCGGCGGCGGCAAGCGCGACGGCGGCTGGATGGGTGAGGCGGTGCCGAAGTCGCGGCTCGCGATCCTACCTGGCCTCACCCACTACAACATCTTCACGTCGCCCGAGCTCGCTCGCGTCGCGATCCCCTTCCTCGACGCGGATTAGGACGTCTGCCAGATGGCCAGGGAGAGTCCCGGGCACGAAACAGAGGCGAAGGAGCCCATACTTCGGCTTTCGCCTTTCAACTGGGGTGGCTTCGCCGAAAGTTTCTTCCTCACCGTCGCCACCGGCGCGATCGCAACCGGGATCGCGGTGGCCAATCCGGAGCTACTGCCTGGCTGGATGATCAGATCCGTCCCGCTGCAGGTCCTCTCCGTCTTACTCGCCGCTGTTCGCACGTGGAAGACGGCACGCGAGGAGCGCGAGACGGGAAGCTTGTGGGGGCACGTGGCGGAGGCTGTGTCGCTGCGTGGCGCGGGAATCCGCCACGTCAGGGACGCGGTATTCGAGATCCCGTACGTGCTCTCCATCGCTCTTCTGCCAGCCTCTGCTGTCAGCCTGCAGACGTTCGCGTTGTGCCTCGCGGTTTTCTACGTGACGGACAACTACTACAACCTCGCGTTGGCGCGCGGGCTCGGCGGCGATGGAAGTGTTCAGCTGTTCGTGGGTCTCCGCTGGCTCCGCAAAGTAGCTGCGTCGATCGGCCGCCAGCTGCCCGATGCCGTGTCCTCAGGACTTGCCGTTCTCGGTGCGGCGCTCGAGACGAGCTGTTCGATCGTCGTCGACCAACCGAGAACGATCGACAGAGTTGTCCTGCTGCGTTTCTTCGGGCGTCGGGCGCAACTGGACACGATCGCGATCCTGCTGCTATCCGTCGTCGGGCTCACGCTGTTTGGTTCGCCGGATCTCGCGGTGACCGCCGGCATCTTCGTTGTCGCGACGCTTCTGGCACTGGAGTTCCTCGTGGAACCGTTCCGCGCACTCGGGCTCCAGTACGAGAACGCGGATAACAAGACCGACACGCTGCTCTGGACGGTGCCGCATCGCGCCAAACTCGACGAACACTCCCTAAAGACCCTTCGGCGCCTCCACCAACGCGCGTTCACTCTGCCCGAGCGACACGACGAGATCGAACGGATGACGGATGAAGCGCATTCGAGTGAGACCCTGCTGCTCCTTGCCGAAGGCACGGAGGTAGTGGGCTATGTCTTTCTCGAGGTCCGTCGTCGGGCTCAGGTGGCGTTCTTCTGGTATCTGGCGATCGATGAAGCGAAGCGCCGGCACGGCCTCGGCGCCTCCATGGTGAGACACGCGCTCGACGTCGTGCGCGAGCGGTGGCCCGCGTGTCGCGCGGTGTTTCTCGAGACGGCTCATCCGACCGATCGGGACGACTCGGCTTCCGACGCGGGCTGGCGTCTGGCCTTCTATCAAAAGCT
>VBJD01000014.1 GCA_005887995.1 Chloroflexota bacterium | reverse complement strand
AGCTCGCCACCGTCGGCGACGTCGGCTACGCGATCAACCCTGCGCTGGTGCACGGACAGGATCTTGGCGCGGCGACGATGGGCATGGGAGCGGCGCTGCGAGAGGAGCTCATCTACGAGGGCGAGCAACTCGTCAATTCGAACGTCGTCGACTACCGCGTGCCACGCTTTTCCGATCAGCCGCGCGAGATCGACCTCATGCTCGCCGAGCGCGAGGACGGTGCCGGGCCGTTCGGAGCGAAGGGCGCAGGCGAGGGCGCGGGCAACACGATTGGCTCATCGGTCGCCGCCGCGATCGGCCGCGCCATCGGCGTGTTCCCGCATGAACTCCCCGCGACGCCGGAACGAGTCTGGCGCCTTCTGCGCGACCGGGATGAGCGCGCTCGGCGCTAACAACTGCGTGGCTCATACCACAATCGTCAGCGTGCAGTAGCATAGAAGTATGACAAGCCGCGAGAGGCTCTCTGCGACTGTCGAACGCCACCTGCTTGACGCAGGCAGATACGCCGTCGCCGAGGGACGCGCAGACAGCCTTAGCGCCTGGGTGAATGATGCCCTCGCGCGGCAGGCCGAACATGATCGACGACTGAAAGCGCTGCGTCAGTTCATCCAGGGGTACGAGCGCGAACATGGCGTGATCACCGACGACGAGATCCGGGAGGTGACACGTCGGACCAGAGATCGCGCGATCCGCGTCCGGCCGAAGCGACGGCAGGGTGAGCGCCCTCGAAAGCGCGGCGCGGCGTGACCGTGGTCCTCGACGCAGGAGCGCTCGTAGCGATCGAGCGCGGCGACCGCGACATCCTCACCATCCTCGAGCGCGAGGCGAATGCCGGACAGATTCCGATCACGCACGGCGGGATCGTCGGACAAGTGTGGCGCGGTGGACTACGTCGCCAAGCCCGCCTGGCACGGGCGCTCCCAGGCATTGCCGTGCGGGCCATCGACGATGCGCTCGGCCGCGAGGCCGGCGTGCTGCTCGGCAGAGCGCGCACATCGGACGTCATCGACGCTGCCCTCGTGCTGATCGCGGAGGACGGCGACGAGATCTTCACCGCGGATGAGGATGACCTGCGGCACCTCGCTAATGTCGCCGGCAAGGTCATCGATCTCGTTCGGATTTGACTGCGGCTAAGACGTTCCTTCCGGGCATCGGCTTCCGTCGTGCGGGTACACAGCTCACGACGCCTGTGTCGGTGACGCAGGGCCAGCGAACGCTCACGGTGCTCCGGCTCATCGCGACGCCCGACGCCACCGACCTCGCCTACGAGCTCACCCATCTGCCCAACGACGAGGGGACCTTCCCGACTCCGCAGCGCCACGGAATGGACGCGGTGTCGCTCGTCGTCGACGGCGCGAACTACGGCGTCGGCGGTGGGATGAACATCTCAGTTCGCCAGGGCAAGCTCGTTCGAACGTTCTCCATGGTCCCGCTCCCCGAGGGCACGACGCACCTCGAGCTACATGTGTCCGGTCCGTCGATCGGCGAGTGGAACGCACCACTCGCCCTCGTGCCGTTCCCGGGACCCGACGAGGCTCGCTATCGCGAGGTCAACGCAAGCGACACGCATCACGGCGTGACAGTGACGGCTCGCGGCATCGTCGCGAGCGCGACGGAAACGGCGCTCGACCTCATCGTCATGCACGCGGATGCGCAGACGCGCGTCTGGGGACTCGGCGGGCTGCACATGCGTGATGAGACGACCGCGCTTCGGCTTCGCGACGACAAAGGGCGCATGTTCGTCGAGCGCTTCCGAAATGACGCGCGCGATCAGTTTCCCGATCCAAGCGGCATCGCCGATGTCGCGATCTTCGAACCGCTTCCGGACGATTCCGATGAGCTGACCGTCGAAGTACCGTGCGTCTGCTTCGAAGATCATCGGCCGTCGCTGGACGTCGACCTGCCGGTGGAGACTCCGATCGAGACGCGTCTGGGTGATTACCCGATCCTGATCCGTGGCTCGCGCGCCGACACGATCACGCGAGGTGGCAGATCGCTCACCGCAGTGATTCTCGATGTCGATCTCGGCGACGTGGAAGACGAGTTGTGCCTCATCAATCCGACCAGGACGAAGGCTGACGGAAAGGGAGCTGGCGGCGGGTGGGGCGAGCATGGGATCTATGCGCCGTCGCCGACGCCGATCCCTGTGATCGAGATCTATTACAGCGGTGACACGCCACCGAAGCGAGTGACGCTGCAAGGTGCCACCGTGCGTGCGCGCGGCCCCTGGCGGATCTCGTTCGCGCGACCGCGCTAGGCGAGGCCGCCCGTTGCCGGGCGGCCTCAATGTGACTACCGCTTCGCTGCGGCTGCCTCCCGAGAACGCTCGTACGCCTCGGCGTCCATCGGACTCATCAGCTGGAAGTAATTGTTGTCGGGGTCCGAGAACGTCGTGATGGTCATGCCGCTGTCCTCGCCCGGGTCGTACGGCTCCTTCACGACGGTCGCGCCGGCCGCCTTCAGTTTCGCGAACTCGCCTTTGACGTCTGGTGACTCCAGATTCCAGAGGATGCGACCGGGCTCGCGGTTCTTTCCCTTGACCTGGTCGTGCGGACCGAACATGACCCCGCCGTCGCCGAATTGCCAGCCGAAGTACCCGTTTTCGCCCTCGTCCCAGGTGGGCTTGCCGAAGAGCTTCGAGTAGTACTCCTTGAGTCGTGCGGGATTCTCCGAACCGATCAGTACTCCGCTGAACTTCATGATTTCCCCCTTGCGTTTGGATGCGATCCCAAGCGTAGTCCTCGACCGCAGGTCGCTTGCCGCTAGCTGTTGTCCTTGATCTTCTGGTAGCCAGGCCACAGCGCCTCGTAGAAGTAGCGGATGCCGAACTCGACACGCAGCGTCCGCGCGCGCTGATCGGAGTCGTTGAAGTGACCGTGGTGCGTCATCCGCGGTGGCACGTGGATCGCGTCGCCCGCCTGCCACTCGTAGCGCTCGCCGTCGATCAGCGAGTAGCCGCGTCCTTCGAGCACGTAGAGCATCGCCTCGGTGTGCGTATGGCTGTGGCTCTTCGAGTGCGGCGACTCCTCGAAGATCGTCGACATCGCGACCGATGTCGCGCGGAACCCGTTCGTCTCGTCGGTCGGACTCTCGCTGCCGCCCATGAGGATCCAGATGCCGGCGTGGCGGTGCGCGCCTTTGTCCGCCTTCGCGTTCGGATGCGCGTGACCCGCGATTCGTCGCGCGTTCTCGTCCATCGCGTCCTCAAGGTGCAGCGCGATTCGCCTGCCGTCCGCCGCGAACTGCGACGTATCCTTCGGGTAGCGGCGCGCGAGTGAGCCCTCATCCTTCCCCTTCGGCTCAAGCTGGATAAGCCGTCCGAGCTTCACGGCGAAGTCGAGCTCGATCGTGTGCGCGGACAGATAGACGGCTGTATCCGAGCCCGTGTTCACGAGTTGGTGCTCGGCGCCATACGGCACGTGCAGCGTCGTGCCCGGCTTCCAGTCGTATCGCGCGCCATCGATGACCGCGAACCCCGTGCCGGCGAGGACGTGGATCGCTTCCTCGCCGTGGGCATGACGGCCGGTGCGCCACCCGACTGGGACTTCGGCTTTCGCGAGCGTCGTGCCGGAGGTCTCGAAGCCCACGGCCTGGCCGATGAGCACGGCGCTGCGCGCGTCCTGTTCCGTCTCGATCCACGCGAGCTCACTTGCGCGCGCGACGATCCTCGCGCGCTTCATCCGATCGTCGAGCGCCGCGCTGCGCGCGAGCCAGTCCTTATAGAAGTTGCTCATGCCCCTCGTATCACGCTCGCTCCGCGCGCTGTCACGCTCCCTCCGGTCGCTGAAGAGGGGCCCCCACCCCTCGGGCCGCTGCCCCTGATTGCGTCGTCGCTCGACTCACTTCATGTATAAGCGAAGGCGTGCGGACCGATGAGGTCACGTTCTTCAGCGACGGCGTTCGCCTGCACGGCTTCCTTCATCGCCCCGATCAAGCGTCCGGCCGACGGCCGTTCGTCGTGCAGGGACCGGGATGGATGGGACTCGCGGACGCGAAGCTCTATCAGCCTTATCACGACGCGTTCACCAACGCTGGATTCGCGGTCCTTATCTTCGACTACCGCGGCTTCGGAGCGAGCGAGGGCGATCGCGGGACGCTCTCGCCGGCGTGGCAGCTAGAGGACTGGCGCAATGCGTTCGCGTACATGCGCGGGCGCAATGACATCGATCCAGGGCGCGGCGCGATCTTCGGAAGCGGCGGGACCGGCGGCGGGAACGCGATCCTCGTCGCCGCAGCCGAGCCTGACGCGCGCGCGACGATCAGTCAGGTCCCGGTCGCCGATGGGAGCGACTGGCTCCATCGCATGCGGCAGGAGCAGGAATGGGTAGCCTTCCTCGCATCGGTCGACGAGGATCGCCGCGCGCGCGCCTCGACGGGAAAGGGCACGAGCGTGCATCCGCGTGAGGGGATCATGATCGAGACGGCCGAGCGCCGCGCGACGGCGGTGAAGGCCGACGTCGACTCGCGCATCCCGACGTCGGTTCCGCTCGCGTCCGCGCAGGGCATCCTCGACTACCGTCCGATCGACGCAGCGTCGCGCGTCCGCAATCTCATGGTCATCGCGGTCGCCGAAGACGCGGTGACGCCGACGGATCACGCCGAGCGCCTGTACGAGGCCGCTCCCTCGCCAAAGCGGCTCGTCATCCAGCGCGATACGACGCACTACGCCGCGTACAAGCAGTATGCGAACGAAGTCATCCCGCTCATGGTCGACTGGCTCGAACAGCACGTGTTGGGCGACGATGACGTCACGGTGCGCGCATCAGCGGCGCGGGCGCAGGACATCCGCTACATCGGTGGGTCGGGGGAGAAGAGATGAAGAACGAGCGACGACGCAGTCAGGGGGAGGGGCCCCTGTCAGCGAGCGGAGCGAGCGTGCTGCGAGGAGCGAGACCACAAGGAGCGGAGCGCGCGCCGAAGCGACGGCTGCAGGGCAGCCGGAGTAGAGGCGCAGGAGCAGAGGCATGAACGACATCGTCATCCATGGCGCGAACGCGGTGCTCGAGGACGGTGCGCGCCGCGCGGACATCGGCATCGAGGGGGAGCGCATCACGGAGATCGGCGCGGCGGGATCGCTCGCGAAAGGCAAGCGCGACATCGATGCGTCCGGCCTCGTTGCGCTGCCGGGCTTGATCGATATGCACTCGCACCATCGCGAGCCAGGGTTCACGCACAAAGAGGACCTCATCACGATGGGCCGGCAGTGCGCCGCTGGCGGCGTGACGACGTCGGTCGCGATGCCGAACGTCAGCCCGCCGCCGACGACGGCCGAGAACCTCGACGCGATGATCGATGCGTACCGCAAGCGCGCGGCGTTCGACTGGAACATCAACGCATCGGGCGTGCAGCTCGATGAGATCCCGAAGCTCGCGGAACGCGGCATCCTCGCGTTCAAGATCTTCATGGTCGTCGACACTGGGCGCTCGTACCCGCACATGCCCGGCATCGGCCTTCACGAGCACGGCGAGCTCTACAAGCGGATGCTCGCGGTGAAGAAGACCGGCCTGCCGCTCATG